>JAIRUN010000106.1 GCA_031254365.1 Treponema sp.
CATATAACTCATACGCCAGGGAATTGTTGACGCATCTTCTATATTTTGGAAACGAATGTCAAATTGAACCGGCTTGTCCGTACGCGCGAAAAATTCCAGACAATATCCGGACGCGGCAAGTTCGCTGAAATCTCCGTTACGGGGAAACGCGAAAAAAAACGAGTTATATCTGCCGGGATTTTCCCATCGAATGGCAAATGTTCCTTCCGCTGTATTTGTTTCATAAAAACTCAAATTGACATCATTGTCACCCCAGAAGCTGGAAAAAAGTTCAACGTTCGGAAAATCATCAAATATATTAAAACCTGATCTCAGCGGCTCTGTGACCCGCGTGATTTGCGCGGGAGGATTAAATCCCAAAGCGCGGACAATATCGACATTTAACTCGGTATTAAAATCTCTCCTGCCGTCAGAATTAAAAATACCGAAACCTCCGAAATAATCCCAGCTTGTGCGGGGAATTTTACGCCTGTCCAGCGCATTTGTAATAAACTCGTACCATATCACGCGATCCTGTGGCGGACTTACAGGTATGAATACTCCGTATTCGCCGCAATAAACCGGAACATTGCGTTCTCTGGAAAAAGCCACTGCCTTATCAAGAGTTTCGAGTAATTTTGACGGCTGCGCATCCTGAAAATACGTTGTTCTTAACGCGGTTTCTACCCACGTGCCTCTGAGCCGTCTGTCAATATTTGGCATTCTTCTGCGATCCGCAGGAAAGGGAACTCCTGAAAGGTATTCCAGCGGAGGCGTCCATGAAGCGCCCTGATGCGTAAACAGAAATGGATCGTAAAAATGAAAAGTATAAAGTAATTTTTGATCGGAATATACCGGTATGGAAGATAGTTTGCTGACCGAATTATAATCCGCGCCTCCGGCAACTATCCAGTGTCTTTGATCATACCTTCTTATGGTTTCAATTGCCTTCCCCTGCATTTCACCCCACTTTTGATCTGAAATGTCATGAGGTTCATTTAAAATTTCGTATATTATAAATTCGCTGCGATTCCTGTAACGCTGCGCTATTTGCGCCCAGACAGGAAGAAGAATATTGTCCATATCATCGGACGTAAGATTGGCGGGAGCATTGTTAATTATTAAATACAATTCGTGTTTTTCAGCCCAGTCCAGTGCCATGTCAAGAAGCATTAACAGCAAGGGATCAAGAGTATAATCAGGAGCCCCGCTTGTCATGCTGTGAAACCTGACAGGCAGACGTATCACATCAGCCCCAAGACTTTTCAGATTTATAAAATCCTGCTCCAAATAATGGGTGAAATTAATCTTTTCCGCTTCATCCGCATCAAACCATAACGAAAAATTCACTCCTCTGGAAAATGGAGCCGTGCGGTATACTGCATTAACTGGTCCGGTTTCTGTAATATTATTGATTATATTGTCCCGTGAAGGACTGGAAGTATTGCAGGCTGAAAAAACAACAGCCATAATAAAAGTAAAATACCATAATACGCTGTGAATCTTACTTTTTTCTTCCAATTTTTCCATAATGTACTATAATTAAGAATAGACAATAAATTCAAGCCAGGAGCAGAAAGTTGACAAGAACAAAACCAATGACACGGACATACCGTAACCCCATTCTGGGCGGTTTCTACCCGGACCCGTCGATTTGCCGTGTGGATAGTGATTTTTACCTTGTTAATTCCACTTTTGCCTATTTCCCCGGCATTCCGGTTTTTCACAGCAGGGATTTACTCAACTGGAAACAGATAGGCAATGCCATTGACCGTCCGGGGCAGATATGTTTTGACGGTCATCATGTTTCTCTGGGGCTGTTTGCCCCTACGATCCGGCATCATCAGGGGATATTTTACATTCTTTGCACATTGGTAAGTACCGGCGGTAATTTCATTATTACCGCGCAAGACCCTGCCGGGCCCTGGTCTGATCCGTTCTGGCTTTCCGGCGCTCCGGGGATAGACCCTTCAATAATGTTTGATAATGACGGAAGAGTCTGGTTCACCGGAACCAGAGGCGCGCCTGAGGGGGAAGCCTTCCCCGGCGACTGCGAAATATACGTCCAGGAAATGAACCTTTCCCTGCTGGCTGACGGAAAAAATCCGCTGATTGGCGAACAAACCGGCATCTGGCGCGGAGCGCTGCACAACTCTGTGTGGGCAGAGGGGCCGCATATCTATAAAATCAGGGACTGGTATTATCTCCTGTATGCCGAAGGGGGAACCGGAAGGGACCATGCGGTTTGTGTCGCACGGGCAAAAAAAATCTGCGGCCCCTGGGAAGGGAAAAAAAGTAATCCGCTGCTGACGCACCGGTATCTGGGAAAAAATGCCGAAATAGTCAACACAGGACACGCTGATATTGTTGATGATCCTGAAGGCAACTGGTGGATGGTGCTGCTGGCTTCCCGTCCTTTTAATAAGGTATGTCCTTTGGGCCGTGAAACCTTCATGGTTCCGATTTCATGGGAAGACGGCTGGCCCTGGATCGCGTCAAAAACAGGATTGATTGAATGGGAATATCCCCTGCCCCGCTTTCCGAACAGTTCGGCTACCATTGAATGGAGTCCTGAATGTGCCTGCGATCAGTTTGATACAAAGCTGCCGCTTCACTGGCTCATGCTTCGTATGCCCATGCAGGAAAAAGATATTGCCTTAAGCCTTACAGACAGGCCCGGCGCGCTGCGGCTGTTTACCAGAGCGGCAACGATGCGCGGCAAAGATCATCCCGCCTTTGCCGGCAGGCGGCTCAGACATAAAAACTGGGCTTTCTCCGCAGCGATCCAATTCACCCCCAAAACAGCGGGCGAAGCTGCCGGAATAATTCTGTTTCAGAACGAGGACTGGCAGTACCGTTTTGAAATATGCCTTGACAATTCCGGCCGCCCTTCACTGCATTTTGCCCAGACAACAGGCGGGCTGGAATTTGTTACGGTCAGGGAATGTCCCGAAATTGATCTGAAAAGTCCCGAAGCGCAAGTAGTTTTGGCAGCCCGCTGCGATGAAATGGAGCTTACTTTTTTTTACGGAAAGGAACCTCATTCGCTCAAACACTTTACCGGCGAGGTAGACGCGCGGCCCCTCAGCACCGAATACGCCGGCGGTTTTGTGGGAACGCTGGCAGGGGTTTTTGCATCGGGTAACGGAAAGAGTACTGAAAATTACGCTGATGTGTTATGGGCGGAATACAAGAGTCTGTAAATGGGCATGAGTCTATCGCCGCTGTTCAGCAACGGAATGATTATACAGCAGGGAGTTCCCTTTCCCGTCCGCGGCCGCTCAAAGGTGTCAGACACCGGCAGAGTATCAGTTATTTTTTCAGGTAACACATATTATGCGCAACCGGATCAGGAGGGAAAATGGCAGCTAACTCTTGATCCTGTTCCGGCGGGCGGCCCCTATACAATGGGCATCGAATCAGCGGAAGAAAAAATCACCATAGAGGATATCTATTCAGGTGATGTATGGCTCTGTTCAGGCCAGTCAAATATGGAAATGCAAATGGAGCGCCTGCGGGATGATTTTTCCGAAGAATGGATGCCGCGGGAATTTCCCCCAATCCGGCAGTTCAAAGTACCCCAGGAATGGGATTTCACAGGCCCCCGTGAAGATTTGCAGGGCGGTTCATGGATCGCCGCGGCAAAAGAAAACCTTCATGAATTTTCAGGAACAGCATGGTTCTTCGCGAAAAAAATGTACGAAAAATACCACATCCCCATCGGGCTTATTTGTACTGCCTGGGGCGGTACACCGGTAGAATCATGGATGAGCGGAGAGGCGCTGGTGAATTTTCCCTTCAAAATCGCGCAAGGCGCGCAATACGCTGATCCGACGTATTGCACGGCAATTGCCTCGCAAAACATAGCTGAAATACAGGAATGGGAAGAGCATCTGATCCGTGAAGATCGCGGGCTTTCCGAAAAATGGCAAAAACCCGAAACTGATATTTCCGGCTGGGACACGCTTGATTTACCCGGCAATTTCGCTGAAGCCGAACTTTCCGGGGAAAGGCCCCTTGTCCGCTTTTGCGGCATTATCTGGCTCTGCCGCGAATTCGACGCAAGCGCAGACCTCGCCGCATGTGATGCGAAACTCTGGCTGGGTACGATTACAGATGCCGACACGGTCTACATCAATGGGGTCGAAACGGGAAACACCGGCTACCGGTATCCGCCGCGCAAGTACCGGATTCCCGCAGGCCTGCTTCACGAGGGAAAAAATCGCATTGTGATTCGGGTAAACTGCGCCAGTGGAGACGGAGGCATTACCAGAGGAAAACCATTTCGCGTTTTTTCTGAAACAACTCCTGCCGGTTGTCTGGAACTGGCGGGAACATGGAAATACCGGATCGGCGCAGTTGCCCGGTGTAACGCTCCCCGCCCCGAAGCCTTCTTTTTTCAGCGGCAGCCCATGGGAACGTTTAACGCAATGATTGCCCCGGTATTACAATATCCTTTGAAGGGCGTTATCTGGTATCAGGGTGAGTCAAACGATCCCAACCCCCGTGAATACGCCGTTCTTTTTAAGGCAATGATTCAGGACTGGCGAAATAAATCCGGACAGAAAAATCTTCCCTTTCTGTTTGTACAGCTCCCCATTTTTGGCAGTCCCGCTGAAAATAACGAAGCCTCATCATGGGCAATCATCAGGGAAGCCCAAAAGGATGCCCTATCCCTTCCCGCTACCGGTATGGCCGCGGGTCTTGATCTGGGTGAATGGAATGATCTGCATCCAATAAATAAAAAGGACGTAGGCTTCCGCTTGTTTCTGGCAGCGGAACAAACTGTATTCAACAATAAAAATACATCTCCCGGCCCCATGCTCATGGGCCTTGAACAGCGACAGAACCGGCTGTTTTTGACTTTTGCCAACTGCGGCTCAGGCCTGCGCACGCAAGGGCAGGCATTTGTGAGTGTCACTACAGGCAGTTCTCAACACCGGCTTCCGGCTGACATTGAAGGGCCTGATACTGTTTCAGTAAATATTTCTTCCATTGAGCATGAAAGACCTGAAAAAATATTGTACGCATGGGAAAACAATCCCCGTGACCGGCAATTGTTTAACAGCGAAGGTTTGCCAATGATTCCGTTCAGGTTTATACTATAATGTAAGGCTGCGTAAAAATCGCGGCATCCATATCCTATACAAGGAGATCGTCTATGAACATATCTGTAATGAAGAGAGGTATCCTGCCTGTGATGTTGATGACTGTGTTTTCCATCATTGCCTGTGATCATGATCCGAAAAATGAGGGAACAGAAGGGGCCGACTATAAAACGGAAAGGGACTCTGAGTATGACGCAAAGTATCGTGTCTTTCCCAATGCCCCTGCTGACGGTATTTTGACGTATCCCTGGGGCAGCGGTACTGAAAATTATTTTGACCAAAACGCTCCGGTGAGTTACTGGAATAACAAGGGGCATAATCACAAGTATCCTGATCTGTTTATGTTTGCCAATGGCAAAGTGGTGAATAATCTTGCCGATTGGGAAGAACGCCGCAAGGAAATTTCCGCCATTCTGCAATACTATATGCACGGACGTATGCCCTCGATTGCTCCTGATGTGCTGGATATAAGCTGGGAAGATGACGGTAATACCTGCACCATTAATCTGACTCATGTTGCAAGTAACAGAACGGCGCAGTTTGAAGTAAAGCATAATCCGCCTACCGGTGTCACAAAGGACGCGCAGAACAAGATACTGCTGTTCAGCGTTGGCACGAGCGCCTGGGGCGCTCCTACAGCCCCCCGCAATGATTGGGGGACTGCCCTCTTTGATATAAACTGGGGCGGCGCTGAATCCAACCGCGGCGGAACCTGCGCGACATTGTACGGACTGACTCCTTCGGCCCTTGATACCCCGTCAGTGAATATGGAGTACGCCTGGGCAATGAGCGTTATTCTAACCGTTATTGAAGAAGGCGGTTTGCAGGGCTACTATGATCCCGCAAAAGTGGGCATCTACGGCTTTTCCCGCTGGGGCAA
>JAIRUN010000111.1 GCA_031254365.1 Treponema sp.
TCCGGGGGCTCAATATTACCCTTCAGCAGGACGATCTCCGCAGTATCATGCAGGATACTGGGGGCTGGGCTTTTGCCATTAACCTTATCGCGCGGTCGTACCAAAAGGCTCCCGGCTACAGCGGCTATTTGCAGAGCGCGATGAAAATGAACGTTTTCCGGCTGATGGAAACGGAAGTTTGGGACGGGATTTCCGGACCCCTGCAACGCTTCCTGATACGCCTTTCCCTGATCGACCACCTGTCCGTTGACCTTATCACCCTTTTGTCCGGCGGGAACAATGACCTGATTGACGAGATGGAGAAGCAAAACGCTTATGTGCGCCGCGACAGCTATATCAACGCATATCTGATCCACCATTTGTTTCTGGAATTCCTGAGCCAAAAACAGGATCTCCTTTCCGAGGTGGAAAAAAAGGAAACCTATGCAATTGCCGGGCAGTGGTGCAATACTAACGGTTTCAGGTTCGACGCGCTTTCATACTTTGAGAAGGCGGGGGATTATAAATCCATTGTTTTAATTTTTGAGGAATTGCCCGCCCAGATACCGCCGGACATTGCGGAATATACGATAAAAATTATGGAGCAGGCCCCGGCACAGGCATTTGATACGGTAGAGGGTCTGGCGATAGTGCATTTACGCTCTTATATGTGTCAGGGCCTCTGGCAAAAATCCATTGAACTGGCGGAATATTACGAAGCTAAATTTCTAAAACTGCCAAAAAATAATCTGTACGGGAAACGCTCATTGGGCAGCATTTATTATTGCTGGTACTACATCCGCTCATTATTGTGTTTAACAGACGATAAATACGATCATGCTCTTTATTTCGAAAAATTTGTTAATTATGTTTCCAAACCTGTCGAGCCGCATAAAATGGCCGTACATTGCCCCGGACTCTGGCTCACCGCGGTTGGTTCTTCACGGAAAGGCGCTATAGATGAGTGTATAGACAATATTGCCCGCGCGGTCGCGTGTATGTCGCGGCGTTTTGACGGCCGTATGATCGGATTGGACGAATTGGCACGGGGGGAACTAAAGTTTTTTCAGGGCGATATACGCTCTGCGGAAGAACTGATTACCCGTGCTCTGGATCAGGCGCAGGAGAAGAAACAATTCGAAATTGTACACAGGGCGCTGTTCTATACCCTGCGAATAGCTGTTTCACAGGGAAATTACGCAAAGGCGGAACAGGCCCTGAAAGAAACAAAAGCAATGTTAGACGAAAATGAATATATCAATCGTTTTACAAACTACGACATCTCCCTTTCCTGGTATTACTATATTCTTGGTATGCCGGAAAAAATAATTGACTGGTTAAAAGAAGATTTTACGCCCTACATTCATGCCGCTTTTATAGAAAATTCAGGAAATCAGATAAAAGCCCGTTTTTATTTTTTGACAAGAGATTATCCTCCGCTTCTGGCGTATATCCATGAAATGAAGCAGCGGGAATCATATCTGTTCGGACGGATAGAAATGCTGGCAATGGAAGCCTGTGTACATTACAAAATGAAGGATAAAGCAAAAGCCTTTGCCGTTTTAAGAGAGGCATATCAAACAGCATTGTCCAACGACATCATAATGCCCTTTATCGAGCTGGGTAAGGATATGCGCACCCTGAGTTCTGCGGTTCTTAAGGAGCCGGGCTGCAAGATTCCCAAGCCCTGGCTCGAAGCGCTCAACCGCAAGTCCGCCTCTTATGCCAAATGTCAGGCCCATATCATCGCGAAATACCGGCAGGCCAACCGTATGGCAAACGATATTCTTTTTTCTCCAAGAGAGGCCGAAATACTCAGCGATCTTTCCCACGGACTTTCGCGCGCGGAAATCGCGGCCAGCCGCAACCTTTCGATCAATACCGTAAAAATGGTGATCAATAATGTTTACGCAAAAGCGGGCGTTGAAAATTTGGCTGACCTTATCCGTATTGCGGTAGAGCGGAAAATAGTATAGCCCGTACTGCCCTGCCCTGCTATACTTACACCATGAAAATTCTTGTCATTGGATCGGGCTGCAGGGAACACGCTCTTGCATGGAAAATCGCCCAATCGGAAAAAGCGGAAAAAATTTTTATCGCGCCGGGAAACGGGGGAACCGCAGCGGAACATAAATGCGAAAATGTTTCACTGAACGCGCATGATCCGGCGTCAGCCGAAGGGCAGCAGGAACTGCTTCAATTCGCACTCAAAGAAAAAATCGGCCTCGCGGTAGTGGGGCCGGAGCTGCCCCTTGCCGAAGGTATCGTTGACAAGTTCCGCGCCGCCGGACTTGCGATCATCGGGCCGGATAAAAAAGCGGCGCAGCTTGAAGCAAGCAAAATGTACTCCAAGGCATTTATGGCAAAGTACGGAATTCGCACTGCCGCAAGCAGCGACTTTAGCGATGTTGACGCGGCGCTGGAATACGCCCGGCGGCATTTTGGCGCAGCCTCTGCTGCCGCAGCTTCTGCTGCGACTTCCGCGCCGTTGGTAATAAAGGCCGACGGGCTGGCAGCGGGAAAAGGTGTTGTTATCGCGCAGAATTTGTCCGAGGCTGAAACGGCGCTCTATGCCTTTATGAAAGATAAAAGTCTGGGCGCGGCAGGCGCTTCAGTCGTACTGGAAGAATTTCTTGAAGGGAAAGAAGTTTCAATACTGGCCGCGGTAAGCGTTGTTTCCGGCAGCGGCTATATTCTGCCGTTTATCGCCGCACGGGATCACAAGCGCCGTTTTGACGGCGGGCAGGGGCCGAATACCGGCGGCATGGGGGCAATTTCCCCGGTTCCCGGTTTTTCCGAAGCGGCGCGGCGCGATTTTGTTACGTCGATTCTGGAGCCTACGCTTAATGGTATGAAAGCCGAAGTGCTGGATTACCGGGGCTTTATATTTTTCGGCCTCATGATAAAAAATGAACAATGTTATCTGCTTGAATATAATGTACGGCTCGGCGACCCTGAGACTCAGGCGGTACTGCCCCTGATGGATTTTGATCTGCTTGACCTCTGCGCCGCCATTACAGGCGGATCGGACTTTCCCCTTAAATGGAAAGCAGGCGCGGTCTGTGCGCCGGTTGCCGTGGCAGAGGGTTATCCCGGTTCGTACCGTAAAGGCGATGCCATTACAATTAACGATGCCGCGCTTGAAAAAACCGGCGCGCAAATATTTTTTGGCGGCGCTGTCGCAGAAAAAAACGGCGCTTCTGTCCCGCGCACATCCGGCGGCAGGGTGCTTACTGTTTCCGCATTCGGGTCAAACGCGGATGAGGCCTGGGCAAATGCCTATCAGGGGCTTGAAGCGATCAGTTTTAACGGCATGGGGTATCGCAAAGACATTGGCCGGGAATAATACCCTCTTAATTGCCGCCTGAGCCACTATCCCCATTCTCATCATCCGGTTGAAGGAGCATATCGATATTATCTTTCGCCGCCGTGAAAAGCGCGGCTAACATTCTGCGAATGTTTTTTCTGGTATCGCGGTCAATGTTTCCCAAAGACTGAATCATGCGGACGGCGGCTTTCGGCCAATCCGCGCCGTCTTCCGAAAGCGATTTAATCTCCGCATCATTGAGTATGCCAAACAGAGTTTCGGAAAATTGCCTGAGGTGTTCATTATCCAGACTGCCTATCCATTCACGCAGGGTTTTATCGACAAAACGGCTTCCCTGATCAATGCTGTCAAGATGTACCATGTCATTATGCGCAACTTCCCATGAATACAGTTCATGCTGAAGAATACCTGTCTGCGAACTCTTTATCACGGTGTGATCTTTTCCATGCTCAAACAACATTCCCACAATCGAAGTCTGGGGAACAAAGGAATGTATTCGCTGACACATTTTTTGATACCCGGCGCTTTCGATAAACTGGCGGTGAAAACCCGGCGCGTCATTACTGTAGATTCCGGCTATTCTATGCTGAAGTCTTTTTGCGCAAGAAGAAGCGGCATAGATTGCCAGATTTCCGCCTTTTGAATGTCCGCCGGGGAAAAGGGGCCCTCTAACTTTTTTCGCGATTTTCTCAAGATAGGAAACCGCCTCAAGCTGGGCCGGAACCACGGCGCTAAAGCTCATATTAAAATCTTCTTTCCAGCCCACAACACTTCCGTCCGTTCCACGGTAGGCGACAAAGGTAAAATCTCCCGTATCTATGCACAGCGCGGCGAATTGTTTTTCACGGACAACATCCATGTGATTCACATAGCTGTGCAGTATACAGTTTTTGAACCGGTCTGTCCGGCCCAGAGTATCTATGAGGGACGGATCGGCTTCAAACATCACCTGACTCTGCAAGGTATTGTTTGCCATTCTCTGGATAAAAATCGCGGCTGCCTGCGCAATGCTAATCCCGTCCTTTTCATCAAGACCGGGAACAATACCATCCAGCGGCAGATATGATAATTGCGAGAGAATTATATTATCTACCGGATTAAAAGGCGATTTGTTAAATGTCAAATCGCCCCGCCATAACAAATAGTCAAACAGATTCGCCATAGTCAGCCACCATAATAACAGAATACGCGGTATTTTGTCTCACGGGTCAAGGGTTTTAAGATAATCCTCGGACAGATTGTTCTCGGAAATTTCCCGCACCATGCCGCCGCCCTGACTCCGGTATTTGCCGGGGCTAAGGCCGGTATAGGCTTTGAATATTTTTGAAAACCAGCTTTGATCTTCAAAACAACAGGCCCCGGCGATCTCGCTCAGCGAAATATCTGTTTCCAGTAACATACGGCTGGCTTTTTCCAGCCGAAGGCGGTTGATGTACTTGGAAAGATTTTCGCCCATTTCTTCCTTAAAAATCGTGCTGAAGTACGGCGCTGAAAGTCCGGAAATTCCGGCGATTTCACGCAGGCTGAGCTTCCGGGTAAAATTTTCCCGGATAAAAAGTTCCGCCTTTCGCAACGCCGCGGCGTGGGGTATTCCCTGAAAGGAAGATATCTGTTCTGCGATACCGGTAACAATGGTATGCAGAATATCGGTAAGCTCTTCAACGGTTGTGGACTCCTGAACCTGCCGCAGCCAGCGGGCGTTGGCCTCGATGACAACATTTCCGCTGACAGACCCGTTCCCCACGCGGGAGAGCAGTACCACCAACTCCATTACCCGCAGTTGTATATATCTGAACTGATTCGTATTGGAAAAAACCAGCGCCGCCAGAATCTCGTTAAGGATACGTATCGCTTCTGTGCCATCCCCCTTGCGAAGCGCCGCGAAAAGCTGCTGTTCTTTATCCAGAGGATACGCCGGAAGAGCCGAACCTTCAGGATATTCTGTTTTGAGTTTTTTGATCATACCCGTTAATACCTGCTGCTGTTCTGATCTGCGTTTGAGTATCTCGTGGTAATCTTCATTGCCCGTAGAAAGGGACCCGGCGCAGAGCAGCAGCATCTCCGCAAGCGATATTAATTTTTCTTCATCAGCGCGGGGGAAAGCGGTAATACGCGCCGTGAATTCTTCAAGCGAAATATTCCCTTTGCACTTAACAGAAAAAACGGACTCATCCGCCGTCTCGCTCAAAAACCCCGATCCCTGAAGCGCTCCGGTAAAGCGGCCCTCGCTGTAAATGGGGCTGGTCCAAAACAACAGCCCCAGTTCGCATGAATAACTATGCGACTCTCCACGCTGGCTTGCTTCCCTGATTGCGTTGCTATGCATTTCACGGCAGCTCAGGGAGCCGCATGCGCCCTGGCAATATTGGCAGATACTCTGCTCAATGCCGCCGGATGGCTGTTCAAGGGGCTGACAGTTTTGATCAAAGGCACTGATACTGCCTCCCATTGCCTGGGTGTATACCGATATTACCTTGCGGGTTTTGACAGATAGTAAATCATTGTCTTCTTTCATGGCAGGATACCTCCATGCTCCCGGTATTTTCCTGGGCTGAAACCGGTATAATTTTTGAATATTTTTGAGAACCAGCTTTGATCCTCAAAACCGCTGGCTGTCGCTATTTTACTGATCGACTGTTCGGTTTCCCTGAGCATTGCGGAGGCTTTTTCCACCCGCAGGCGATTGAGATAACTGGAAAGATTCTCTCCCATCTCTTCCTTAAAAATCGTGCTAAAATACGGCGCAGACAAACCCGACACTTGGGCAATTTCCTGCAGGCTGACCTTCCGGGTGTAATTTTTCCAGATAAAGCGTTCCGCTTTTCGCAGCGCCGAGGCGTGACGGATCCCCTGAAAGGAAAAAATGTTTCCCGCCATCCGGTTTATGATGATATTAAGGAATTCGCTGACTTCCTCCACTGTTTGGGCATCTTCGATTTTTTTAAGATAACGGTTATTGGTCTCCAGAATACTTGTGTCGCCGGTGTTTCCGGCATCCGCCGCGGAACGGGAGAGCAGTACCACAAGTTCTATTGCCCTGATTCTGAAATACTCAAAATTCCCGCAGCTTAACGTATACAGCGCATTCAGCAGTTCCCGCAGAATCTTCTGCGCCTCGTCATGATCGGCACGGCGCAGACTCGCCACCAACAGCCGTTCCCTGTCCAGGAAATAGGCGTAATCACAGGGCTGCCTGCCCGCAGATTCAGGTGAGACAACGGACTCGGCAGAATCGGCCATGCTCAAAAAACGGCTTTCGGAAATTTGTTTTGTACAGATCAGCAGCATCTGGGCCAGCGCTTTAACTTCATCACTGGTCTTTTTGGGAATATCCCGCAAAGACCGTTCTATTTCTTCACGCGGGACTTCTCCTTTACATACCTTGAAAATTCTTTCAACCGCGAGCTGGTGTTCAACCGCGAGGAAACCGCTGGACATCAGCGCCCCGGCAAAACGTTCACCCGAATAAAACGGGCTGGTCCAGAAAATAAAACCAATGGGGCAGGTGTACACATACGAACCGCCGAATCTGCGGGCTTCTTTTATCGCATCACGGTGCATATTGGTACAGGGATGTTCATTGGAAGCCATGTCCCGGCTGTACGGGTTGTAGCGTTTACAGAGCGAGCAAAAGAAAAGAGCTTTTGGATTTATGGAATAATCCACCGAAACACAATCCGCCCCCATAACTGAAGCAATACAATTCGCGGCTTTCGCATAATGTCGTACAACTTCATTTGCCCTGAACCACAACGGATCCAAATCTCTGCGTTGGATGATGTTCTGTGCCTTTAACATTTTTTCTCCTTGACAATTTTTTTATTGGCATACTGCTGCCTTTACAATACCTTCGCATAATAAAGATAGTCAAATTTTTAGTAACGAAATACACCCTAAAGATAAAAAAATGTAAGATCGGCTATTGTTAAGAAACATTGTACAATGTAACTGGCAGTGTATTTTTTACCGCCTGTAAGCCGCATTAATTCAACCTGTTTTATTGAAAAAAAATATTAAGTTCAAAGTATTTTTCAGCCGATAATTTTCTTAGAACTGTATTTTTCGTTCTTAACAGCAGAAAAAACAGAGGAGCCTGTCAGGATGAATCGGTATGTGGTAAAAGAGATAACGCCTAAAAGTTTCTTCACAAAACCGGTATATATTGATTCCGGATTTGTGCTTACCACGCCTGAACTGCCATTTTCCGCCAAACTTGCCACTACTCTTGCCCAATGGGGATTTACAGAGGTATACAGCGATGGCAAGCCGGGAAATGCCGATTCTTCCGGAGAAGAGACAGTTTCCGTGTCCGGGGAGGCCTTCAACAATCGTTCAGCCATGACCGATATTGAAAAGCTGCGGGAAGCGGAAAAGATTTATAACGCCTTTCAAAAGGATGTAGAAATAATTTTTACTCAACTGGAAACCAAAAACATTCTGGATTCACAAAGCATCATAGATAAAGTCAGAACCCTCTGCAATTTTGCGCAAAAAAATCATCGCTTCCTGATGAGGATACAGAATGATTCCGAACCCCTGCCAAAAGAAAAATATCTCATATCCCATACGGTACGATCTACGATTGTCGCCATCATTATAGGAGTCTATTTTAAACTTCCTCTCCAGCGGCTTACCGAACTGGGCGTGGCAGCCATGCTCCATGAGGTTGGAATGATAAAAATACCGTCCAAAATATACCTCAGCGACCAGCCCTTAACTTCTCTGGAAGAGAAGGTACTTGCTACCCATCCGGTGCTTGGTTATAAGCTCCTGAATTCTTCCGGTTTTCCCCTTGTTATCAACGTTGCCGTACTGGAACACCATGAACGGGAAAACGGCATCGGTTATCCCCGGCAGCTCAAAGGCGGACAAATCAGCCTCTATGCAAAGATCATTGCCGTGTCCTCCTCCTATGAGAAGCTTAGTTCCAACCGGTTCCACAAGGAAGCAAAAGACAGTCATGCGGGGATGCTGGAGCTACTCAAAAACGAGGGAAAACAGTATGATGAAACTGTGGTGCGGGCTCTGGTGTTTTCACTTTCGCTGTATCCCATCGGTCTCTATGTACTCCTCTCCAGCGGGAAAAAGGGGCAGGTAATTGATGTGAATCCCGAAAACCCCAGCTACCCGATTGTGCAGATTTTTGGAGAAGTTACAGAAGACCAAAAAAACAAGACCGAGCAAACTTCTCCAAGAGGACTTTCCATTGTCCGCCCCCTTACCCTCCAAGAGATGAATGGATGAATGGTTGATTTATGGACGATCCCTTAGCGGCGATAGAACTTCTGACCGCGCTTCCCCTCATTTTCGCGCTGATTCTGGCAAGCGGCTTTTTCTCCCTGTATAGACACGCCCTGAACCTTTCCCAAAAACCGCGCCTGCACAAAGAAGCCCAGGACAGCGCTGAAAGCCGGAAAAGCAAAAAATACCGCCGCGTTCTGGAAGCTGCGGAAAATCCCGCTTTATATCATGCGGCAGCCCATTTCTGGATATGCGTACTGCAATTCGCCGCCGCGTTTCTGACAGGTTTACATTTCGCGCAATTTATTATGCCGGGGCCGGACGCGCCGCAAGGCGGCTCTGTGAGCATTGCGCTATCCGCTGCCTGCGTTGCGGCGTTTGTCCTTGCCGCGCTGTTTCTCGGTGAACTGATTCCCCGTTCCATTGCCCGCGCCGCGCCGGAAAAAATCGCCGCGGATGCTTTTCTCCTGTTCAACCTGTTTGTAATTCCCCTGCGGCCTTTCCGCTTACTCGTCCGCCGTTTCAGTACGCTATTGCGGCCAATCTTCCCTGAAACGCAACATGGCATCACCGAAGATGAACTGCACATTGCCCTCGTAGAAGGTGAAAAATCAGGCATTGTAGAAAGCAAGGAACGAACAATGGTTGAAGGGGTCTTTTATCTGGGCGACCGGCCTGTCGGCGCGTTTATGACCCACCGTTCGGAAATACAATGGCTGGATGTCAACGACACGCCGGAAAACATACGCGCAAAGGCAATGGAATACCGGGAACAGCGCTGTTTTCCCGTTGCCGATGGAACGCTTGACGCAATCATCGGCGCTGTGTATCTGGAAGATATTATTCTTGACCAGCATGCGGAGCCTCCCAAAGGACTGCGGGCCATTATGCAGAAAGCGCACTTTGTTCCCGAAACCATGCCGGCCCTGAAAGCCTTTGAATCCTTCAAACGGAGGGATGCGAACTTCCTCTTTGTCATGGATGAATACGGCGGTTTTGCCGGCGTACTCTCGATCCGTTCACTGTTTGCGGAAATTGTCGGCGATCTTACCGCCCCGGAATGTACAATGACGCAGCAGGAAGACGGCTCATGGCTTGCCGATGGCGGAGTCAGCATTGACGATGCCGCGGAATTGCTTTCCCTGCCCGATCTTGCCGCTGAAAACGGCGACTATCATACTTTAGCCGGTTTTGTCCTTTCCCTTGCCGGAGAGCTTCCCCATGACGGAGACAGTTTTGCGTATCAGGGTTTCCGGTTCAAGGTAGTGGACATGGACGGCAACCGGATTGATAAAGTGATGATCAGTATGGAGGAAAAAGCATGAACGGATTGGCATTGGAGTGCCGGAATTTAAGCAAGCGTTACGGGAAATTCACAGCTCTGGATGAGGTTAATCTCAAACTGAAAAGCGGACGCATTACCGGTCTGTTGGGGCCCAACGGCAGCGGCAAGACCACCCTGATTAAACTTGCGAATGGTCTGCTCCAGCCGTCAACAGGCGAAATGACAGTGTACGGAAACCCCATAGGCCCGCAAAGCAAAGCGCTGGTGTCTTACCTTCCTGACCGGATATGTCTTGAGCCCGTAATGCGGGTACGGGATACCATGGATTTTTATGCCGATTTTTATGAGGATTTTAGCCGAGACAGCGCATCCGCAATGCTGAATGATCTTAACATTGACCCTGCCAAACGTCTGAAGACCCTCTCCAAAGGAAACAAAGAAAAAGTTCAGCTTATTCTGGTTATGTCCCGCAAGGCGCAGTTGTATCTGCTGGATGAACCCATAGGCGGGGTGGACCCTGCGGCGCGGGATTATATCCTCAACACGATTCTGGCAAATTACAACAAGAACGCGGCGGTTCTTATTTCTACCCATCTGATTCAGGACGTGGAACAGGTGTTAGACGACATTATTTTTCTCAAAAACGGAAAAGTAGCGCTTGAGGGAAGCGCTGATGATATACGGGCCGAAAAAAATATGTCCATTGATTCGCTTTTCAGGGAGGTTTTCAAATGCTAAACAAACTCGGAACCCTGCTAAAATACGAATTTCGTTTTTATTTCAGAATTCTGCCGCCTCTCTACCTGATGCTGATGCTCATAGCCCTGATACTGCGTCTTCAGGATAAGGTCCCGGAAACAAATATGGTGTTCTTGTATTTTTTTCTGTATTTTGTCTGTATTGCCATGAGCGCTGCCATGCTCATGATTACCCTCATCCATATTATTCAGCGTTTTAATGATAATTTTATGAAAGATCAAGGCTCGCTCATGTTCACCCTGCCGGTAAGCATCTGGACACTGATCTCTGCAAAAGCTATCGCCGCTCTGTGCATGGTTTTGATGAGCGGCATTACCGTTTATATTTCCATCCGTATCCTTGCCGAAAGATCGGGAGAATGGATGTCATCTTTTCTGACACAGACCATAAACTTGCCGGTTCCCAATCTTGGCGAAATTTTGCTTATTATATTTGTAGTCAGTGCCGGTATCCTTAAAATAATATGCCTTGTCTATCTTGCAATTACCGTGAGTCATCTCCTGCCGAGGTTCCGCTTTGCCGTAGGCTGCGGAATATACTTTTCGGTCACCTATTTTCTGGAACAACAGGTTTTTAACTTCGTGGACAAGAATGTAAATCATAACTTTGCATCCATTGAGGATTTTATGTATAGGTTCATGTATGATAATAATTTTTATATATCCATGATTCCTTCAGGTATCACATCTCTGGTCTTTGCCGCGCTCTACTTCTGGGCAACCGGATTCCTGTTAAAACGCACTTTCGATCTGGAATAAGGACAGTGGTTTCAGATAACACGGACTGCTGTTTTAACATGGTTTTTGAGAGTGTAACCGAATTTCTTATACAGTGAGTTAGGCGACATTTGCATTAAAATATATGTTTTGTATTGACAAATATAAAAATACTTGGTAGAATATAATTTAGAGGTACATTTATGAATTTTTTGCCGTGGGAAAATATTGAATATACTACAAAGTTAACAAAAGAAGAAATCATTAATCAAATAAACAACGTAGTTGAACCAAAGGGAGTTTTTTGGATATTTAAAAAATACAGTTATGGGAAACCATATGATGGAGAAATTTTCGAAAATCGATTTAAAATAAGAAGAATAACATGGTATAGAAATTCATTTTTCCCAATAATTGAAGGAAATATTCTTGAAAATGAGGAACAAAGAACTGTAAATATTAAAATGAGGTATACTTATTTTGTAATAGGATTTATGTCAATATGGTTTGGAGGGCTTTTATTATTACTAATAATAAATATTATAACGGCAAAATCTGGTATTGATATATTATCCAGTATTATAGGAGTATTAATATTTATGTTTTTTGGATATTTATTAATG
>JAIRUN010000117.1 GCA_031254365.1 Treponema sp.
CTTGCCCGTATGCGGACGGAAGCGGATTCCAAACGTTATGATTCGGCAAGAGTCTCTGCCGCCGAAGCAGTGGCAGCGGCGGAAAGGGCCATATCTGAAGGCCGGGCCGGGGTTGCCCGCGCACGGCAGGAAGCCTCTGATATTATCGGGACTCTGGGGCCGGCCATTACGGAAACCGCTCAGGGAATCGGAGCCGCAAAATCAGCCGGCCTCGATCTGGAGTTTGGCTCCATTGATCGGGAGTTTAATTCCGCCCGCAATAATGCAGACCAGGCGGAAGCTGCTCTTGTGCAGGACAAATGCCAGGACGCTATAGACAAGGGCCGGGCCGCGAGAGCAGGCTTGAACAGCATTAACCAGAGGCTGGCTGATGCTGCCATGTCGAGTACCAGAAAAAAATAGTAGTTGCAAGGCCTTATATAATTTTAATATCTCCCGGCGTACCGGTGGCAGGGTCGGCGTATACTCTGCCGCTGGTGGAAATTAACCCTGTTATTTGAGAAAATGTCTCCATGCTGAGGCAGGATATTATATACAAAGAACATCGTATGATAGGGCAGGGGGCTATTTTCCTCTGTGCTGTCCTGTGGAGTACATCGGGCCTTTTTATCAAACTGGTGGACTGGAATCCGGTGGTTATTGCCGGAAGCAGGAGTCTTCTGGCGGCTGTGTTCCTGCTTGTCCTGCGTTGTTTCTCTGTCCGCAGAAACAGCGCGAAGCCGGTGACCTTAAAAGAAATGCCGGGGCTTGCGGTCTGCGGCCTCTGCTATGCCGCTACGATGATACTTTTTGTTATTGCCAATAAACTTACCGCTTCGGCAAATGCGATTCTGATACAGTATGCCGCTCCTGTCTGGGCCGCGTTATTGGCATGGTTCTTTCTGCGGGAAAAGCCCCGCTGGGAAAACTGGGGAGCTTTGGTTCTGGTAAGTCTGGGAATGTTCATGGTATTCTCAGGCGGTCTTGCGGCGGGTTCATTGTTAGGCGATATATGCGCGCTTATTTCCGGCATTGCCTTTGGGGCGAATTCTGTTGTAATGCGGGCGCAGAAAGACGGCAATCCGGCGGATATTATGATCGCTGCCCATATAATCACCGTGTTATTTTCCATTCCTTTTTTCTTTTTGCATCCCCCAGTCATGAACGCCGCCAATGTTTTGAGCATTGCCTTTATGGGAATTTTCCAGATTGGCGCGGCATCGGCATTGTTTGCGTTTGGCATCAGGCGCGTTCCGGCAGCTCAGGCCATGCTCACCGCCACGGTCGAACCGGTTTTGAATCCTGTCTGGGTATTGCTGGTAACCGGCGAGCGGCCTTCTCCTTCCGTGCTTGCCGGAGGCGGGATTATTCTCGCGGCGGTATTGCTTTCTTCTATACTATCAACATTGCGTCGCCGTAACTGAAAAAACGGTAGCCTTCCCGAATCGCTTCGCTATAACTTTCAAAGATCAATTCCCTTCCGGCAAAAGCCGAGACCAGCATGAGCAGTGTAGATTCCGGTGTGTGAAAATTGGTAAACAGCGCGTCCACGACATTGAACGTATAACCGGGGTAAATAAAAATTGAGGTGCTGCCATGTCCGCGTTTGAGCTTTCCCGAAACCCATGCGCTTTCCAGTGTGCGGACGCTGGTAGTCCCCACGGCAATTACCTTGCGGCCCTGAGTTTTTGCCGCTTCGATTTTCGCGGCGGTTTTTTCATCAAGAAAAAAAGATTCTTCGTGCATTGCATGATCTTCGATGTGAGCGCTGCGCACCGGCAGAAAAGTCCCTAACCCCACATGGAGGCTGAGAAAGGCGGTTTCAATTCCAACGGCAGCAATGCGATCCAGCAGTTCGCGGGTAAAATGCAGGCCGGCGGTCGGAGCGGCGGCTGAACCCGTGGCAGCGGCATAAATCGTCTGATAGCGTTCAGCGTCCGCCGGGGAATCCTGCCGCTTGATGTAAGGCGGCAGGGGAATATGTCCGTATTGATCAAGCCATGCATCATCAACCTCCCGGTCAAATGCAAGCAAGCGGAATTTTCCTTCAATGCCAATAATTTCAGCTCTGGCAATTTCTCTGCCTTCCGCATCGTAAAACGCATAACAAGAGCCGGGCTTGCGGCGTTTTGCCCGCTGAACGAGCGTTTTCCAGATCACACCCGCTTTTTCCAGCAACAAAAATTCCGCCTGTGCGCCTGAGTTAAGCGATGTGCCAATAAGCCGGGCCTTTCTGACTTTTGAATCATTGAATACCAGAAGCGGCGGCTCTTTGTTTTTACCGGAAAATCGCGGGCCGCGGAGAATTTCCGGCAAATCTTCCACCATGCGGTGTTCCCGCTTCCCTGTCAGGCGATCAAGCGTCATGAGGCGGCTCTGTCCCCGCTGTTCAGGAGGAAATTGCGCGACAAGATGCGGCGGAAGTTCAAAAAAGAAATCGCGGGTTTTCATTTTCCATTAAACTATTGGCTGAACAGGGATGCTTCGGCGCTGCCGTTATCGTTAGGCGTAAGTCCCAGATGGCCGTAGGCAAAGGAAGTAACCATTCTCCCGCGGGGGCTGCGCTGCAAGAGGCCGGCCTGAATCAGATACGGCTCGTAATAATCCTCCAGCGTTTCAACGGACTCCCCAATGGAAATAGCCAGAGTTTCCGCTCCAACCGGCCCGCCCCGGTAGCGTTCAACGATGATCTTAAGAATATCCCGGTCCTGCTTTTCCAGCCCCAGCGAATCAATTTCGAGCCGCATAAGGCCGTCCTGCACTACTGCCAGCGTTATTGAAGCGCTGCCGGAAAATTGGGCAAAATCCCGCATACGCCGCAGCAGACGGTTCACCACACGGGGCGTTCCCCGCGATGACTTTGCCAGCAGCGCCGCGGCATCGGCATTGATTTTGATTTTGAGCAGCCCTGCGGAACGGCGGACAATGGCTTCCATATCTTCCTGTTCATAAAACGAGAAGCGGCAGGTAATACCAAACCGGCTGATCAGCGGGCTTGAAACAATGCCCGCCTTGGTGGTCGCCCCGACCAATGTAAAGGGCTGAATGGGAATTCGCAGAGTCCGGGCCATTGGCCCCTGCCCCACGATCCAGTCAAGTTCATAATCTTCCATCGCAATGTAGAGCAGTTCCTCAATGGCGGGCTTGAGCCGGTGGATTTCATCAATAAAAAAAACATCGCCTTTTTTCAGGTTGGTGAGCAGCCCGACCAGATCCTTGGGCTTGTCCATAGCCGGGGCCGAGGTCTGCACAAA
>JAIRUN010000101.1 GCA_031254365.1 Treponema sp.
GCCCTGCTCGCCGAGCGGGGCTATGATCCCCTGTACGGCGCGCGGCCCCTCAAGCGGACGATCCAGGCTGACCTTGAAAATCCGCTGGCAAAACTGGTTATCGCCGGAAAAATCCGCGAAGGAGATACCGTTACAGCGGACAAGTCCCCTGATACGGGCGGCGAAGCGCTGACATTCAGGAAGGATGCGAATACGGCTTGACCGGTTGTACTCGCAGAGATATCTGTATAATAACAAATATACTTGTATGGCCACTGCCGCCTAATGCGGGCTCGCTTGACAATTTTTTTTAATCGCGGTATGTTCTTGATACTATTGTCTTGCCGGGCGCGTAGCTCAGCTGGTTAGAGCGCCACGTTTACACCGTGGATGTCCGGGGTTCGAATCCCTGCGCGCCCAATGCGCATTTTTATCGTCTATGCTCATCCCGGCGAAGATTCTTTCACCCGGCACATTCGGGACAGTTTTATCGCGGGGCTTGAAAGCGCCGGACACAGTTATACAATCTCCGACCTTTACAAAATGAATTTCAAAACCGATATGAGCGAGGCCGAATATCTGCGGGAAGCGTATTACCGAAAGGAAGCGCCGGTTCCTGCCGATGTGATCGCCGAGCAGGAAAAAGTTAATTCAAGCGATGTCATTGCGTTTATCTTTCCCCTGTTCTGGTCAGATGCTCCGGCAAAACTGGTGGGATGGTTTGACCGGGTCTGGACTTTCGGTTTTGCCTACGGCGAAAACCGCAGCATGAAACAGCTTGAAAAAGGGCTGGTACTCTGCTCGGCGGGAAATACAATGGAATATTTTAATCGCACCGGCATTTTGGGCGCACTGGAAAAAGTAATGATCGAGGACCGGCTTTTTGACCGGGTAAAAACAAAAGAACTGTTAATTTTTGACGGAACCAGCCGGGAAAGTCCTCTGCGCGAACAGAATTGGAAAACACATCTTGAACGCGCGTTTCAGGCGGGCGCGGGGATAGTGGATAGTGAGTAGTTGTTAATTCATTGTGTGTAATCTGAGCGTGTTCTATCCACTATCCACTAATCACTACTCAATGCTTCCTTGATTACAGAATAAATCTGATCCGACAGCAGCATCTTCCGTCCGGTTACAGGGATATCCGCAGTATTGATGGGCTTGCAGAAAGTGATTCTCACCGGCACGGGGTTGGCGCGGTAATTTCGCTCAAAAACTTCATAACTATCTTTAATTGCAACCGGAACAATGACGACTTCGGACTGGGTCGCCAGTTTGAGGGCTCCGGGATGAAAAGGCAAAAGTCCCTGACCGCGGGAACGATGACCTTCGGGGAAGATGATCATGCCGCCACCGTCTTTAAGCCGGGCAATTCCCTTATTGAAAGTACGGATCGCTTTTCGGCCATTTTTCCGGTCAAGAAACAGACCGCCCAGTATGGAAATCCATATATTCAGAATCGGAATGAACAGCAGTTCTTTCTTGGCGATAAAGCCGATCATCCGGCGGGAATAGGCAAGTAATAAAACTATATCAAATATGCTGCCGTGGTTGCTTACAAGACAAACGCCGCTCTTTTTGGGTATGTTTTCCCTTCCTGTAACAGTAACCTTACATCCGATTACCTTGATCAAAAGCAAGGCCCAACCCATCGCTATGTAATACATTATAACCGACATTTGCTTGCGAAGCCCCAGCGGGCTTAACAGAGTCGCGATTAATCCCAGAGGTGTAACAAACACCATGGAAACTGCCGCATGGAAAAAACAAATTATGGTTTTTATCATTATGCGCTATATCCCCAATATTTTGCTGTATGCGTCCAGCGCTGAATCGCCGGAATTTTCCGCAAGAACTTTTTTCGTCAGTATCTTGCCCAACTGCACGCCTTCCTGATCAAAACTGTTGATGTTCCACACAAAGCCCTGAAACATCACCTTGTTTTCAAAGTGGGCAAGCAGGCTTCCCAGCGCGGCAGGGCCGAGCCGTTTGCCGTAGATAAGGCTCGAAGGTCGTCTGCCGGAAAAATTTTTGTTAAGGTTCTCATCCCGCTGGCCTTTGGCAAAAGCCACAATCTGCGCGGCAAGGTTCGCCTTGAGCTTGGTCTGGCTGTCAGAGCCGTCAACCGTAATATCATCACGGCGCTGGCTTTCAGTAAAACCAACAAATTGCAGGGGGGTAATATTGGTTCCCTGATGAAGCAGTTGATAAAACGAATGTTGGCCGTTGGTTCCCGGCTCTCCAAAAACCACGGGGCCGGTGTTATACAAAACAGGCTCGCCATTGCGATTTACCCGCTTGCCGTTGGACTCCATATCAAGCTGCTGCAAATGCGCGGGAAAGCGGGACAGGGCCTGACTGTAGGGCAGCACCGCAGTATAGGGAAAACCCAAAAAGTTCCGCTCCCATACGCCGGTCAACGCATCAAGAAGCGCGGCGTTTTTGAGTATATCCGGCTCAAGGGCCAGCTTGTCCGCTTCAGCCGCGCCCGCGAGAAATTCCCTGAACACCTGCGGGCCAAAGGCAAGGGACAGCACACAGCCCCCTACCGCCGATGATGACGAATAACGCCCTCCGATATAATCATCAATGTAAAAAGAATCGAGGTATGCGGGGTTGCGGGCAAGGGGGCTTGTTTCGCTGGTAACGGCGATCATGTGTTTGGAACTGTCAAGACCGGCCTTTGTGAGCTTGCCCTTTACAAAAAGCTCATTTGCCAGCGTTTCCTGAGTTGTGCCGCTTTTTGATACCAGAATAAACAAACTTTGCTCCAGCGGAACAGCGGCAATCACCGCGGCAGCGTCATCAGGATCAACATTAGAAATGAATTTTGCGTCGAGTTTCTTTTTTCCCTCGGCAACAGCCCAATTTTCCAGCGCCAGATACATCGCACGGGGGCCAAGATCAGAGCCGCCAATGCCGATCTGTACAACTGTACTAAACGGCTTGCCGGTGCTTCCCTTGTATTTGCCGCCGTGAACATCAGAGGCAAAGGCGCACAAACGATCAAGTTCCTTACGGTAAAATTCGCCGATGTTCTTTCCGTTCTCGATAACCGGCTTGCCCTGTTCTCCCCGCGACAGTTGATGCAGTACCTTCCGTTTTTCGCCGGTGTTCATCACTTCGCCGTCAAGCAGCGCCTTATATTTGGCAATAAGTTCCTGCTCAGTGGCAAGGGCCTGCAAAAGTTTCAGGGCCTCATCGTCAAGCGCCTTTGCCGCCCATGAAAAGCAGAGACCGGCGGCCATCGGCGTGCGGCATTTTTCCACACGGGCCGCGTCAAGCAGCGCGTTAAAATCAAAACTGCCAAAAGCGGCGGCGTGTTCTTCCAGTTTTCCGTACACAGCGGTTTTATCAAAATCAATATAGTTCATGGCTATCCTCCCTTACACTGCCAATACTTTTCTGAAATTCGCAACTACCTCGTCCACCGCGGGCCGGGCATCCACGTCAAGGAGCAAACCCTTGTTCCGGTAGAACTCAATGAGCGGGGCGGTTTGGGCGCGGTAGACTTCAAGCCGTTTTTGAATTGCCACGGGCCGGTCATCTTCGCGGGTATATACTTCGCCGCCGCAGTGATCGCAGACACCTTCGGTTTTTGGCTTGTCAAAAATAATATGAAAATTATGCCCGCACTTGCGGCAGACCCGGCGGCCCCCCAGCCTATCCACTACCCCTGAATCGGGAATATCAAAATTGACCACCCGGTCCACTGTGGAGAATGTTCCCAGCGCTTCGGCCTGGGGAATAGTCCGGGGAAAGCCGTCCAGAATATAACCCTTTTGGGCATCAGCCTGGGCAAGCCGTTCCTTCACGAGATCGATGGTAGTTCCGTCATCAACCAGTTTACCTGAATCGAGAATCGCTTTAACTTTCAGCCCCAAGGGACTCTCAGCGGCAATAGCGGCCCGAAAAATATTTCCCGTACTGATATGGGGAATTTTTAAAATATCCACCGCTTTGGCGGCCAGTGTACCCTTGCCCGCTCCGGGGGGGCCGAGGAATATCAATTTCATGTTTCGCTCCTTTTG
>JAIRUN010000158.1 GCA_031254365.1 Treponema sp.
GATATGTCGATTACCGGCCCGGAGTACGCACCAGCGATATCAGTTTTGCCAGAAGATGAAGAGCGGCTGGTAACGGAAATAGAAGCATGGCTCCGGAATACCATGCATGATGAGGATAGCCAGTTGGTGCATGAGCGGTTTTTCCGGCTGCAGAAGCTGGGAGCCGCAGTTTTTGAATATCCTTCAATGCGGCATACCCAGCTTCTCAAGGGGATTATCCGAAGCGAAGAACAACTTATTGAGTCCCTGCTGGAATTCTCGTCTTCTTCTCATCTGTTTCACATCCCCACAAAAGTAGTCGCGCTGAGGAGTTTTCTTGTTGCGAAATTCCACGCGTTTTCACTGCTTTTCTATCTGACTAATGGTAATCCCGGTTTTCAAACCGCGGTACGGGATGTCATTCTCTCGGTGATATGCACCCTTATGGCGGAAGACGTGTATTTCTCCTGTCTGGAGGATTCCTCGTTTTCCAAGGATACCAAGACGCGCCTTGCCAATGATCTTATCGCCCTTTGGGACAGCGGCATAGATCAGCGGGGAATTCGCCATTTATCCGCGCTTTCAGCCCTGTGGATTGCGCGTGATTCATCTCCCCCCTGTTTTGGAACAATGGACGGTAATTCGGAATTGCTGCGCATTACAATAGACCTGGACAGGGACTGGCAGGATTTTCTTGTGGAGGAATCCACCAATGATGAAACCAGATGGGCGCTGGAGGAATTTCTCTTTGGCCTTTCATGGGAAGAGATACAGCATATCCGTTCCCGCCTGTCACGTTTCGGCGTTTCCTCAGTGGGTTATAACGAGATACGCTCATATCTGGATTCCAAACCATCATATTCGGAAGTAAACGCGGGGGATCCACGGGCAATCTACGATTTCTTTATTGAACGCCGGGACGCATGTATACTCCGTAAACGGGTCGGCGCTCCGGGGCCCCGGCATACACTTGAAGAGATATACCTCAAATACCGGATAATTATAGAGAGCAGCTAACCACATCCATAAAAAGACGGAACAAAAAACCGCGGAGGCCCTATGCGTAATTCAAAAAAAATACTGCTGCTCTGTTTCCTGTTATGTCTTGCTGCGCTTGTTCTCCCGGCCCAGACACGGGAAGGACGCAGGCCGGGCGATGATCTGACGATAAAGGTCGCTGTCATGGGTCCCGGCGATCAGCTGTATTTCTGGTGGGGGCATATCTCCCTGATAATCGAAGATGCCCGCACCGGGCTGAGCAGAGTATACGATTACGGTATCTTCTCTTTTGACAGCGAGAATTTTTTTGTCAATTTTGCATTTGGCAGGCTGATTTACTGCTGCGGCGCTTCACCAATGCAGCCTGTTTTTAACGCTTATATCCGCACTAACCGCGATATTACTGTCTATACTCTTGACCTTCCCCCTGAAAAACGGGAAGAGGTGCGGGCTTTTGCCGAAGAAAATATTCTACCCGAAAACCGGTATTACTCTTATCATCATTTTGATGACAACTGCAGTACCCGTATTCGGGATATTATTGATCTTGCCACAGACGGTCAGTTCAGGGAACAATTCGGCAATGCGCCGGGCCGTTATACCCTGCGCCAGCATGTGCGCCGCCACACATGGTTTTCCCCCTTTGCTGACTGGGCTCTCAATTTCCTGATGGGGCAGGGTATTGATACTCCCATTACGATATGGAAAGAGATGTTCCTTCCTGCCGAAGTCGGAAAGCGTATCTCCGGTTTTCAATATACCGATTCCAGCGGCGTTTCCCGGCACTTGGTTTCCGGTGTGGAAACAGTTTACGCGGCACTGGGCCGTCCCGGAGTGCTGGATGTTCCCCGCAGGCAATGGCCCCGTGAGTTGGCGTTCAGCCTGGTCATAGCGGCGCTGCTGGGTTTTCTTTTTTTCATTCAGTCAAAAAAACCGGCGCTGGGGCAGGTGGCGCTCGGCGTAAGTCACAGCATCCTCGGCCTGTTTTTTGGCATAGCGGGATTGCTGCTCTTTTTTATGAGCTTTTTCACCAATCATGATTATACCTGGCATAACGCCAATCTGCTCTTTGCCAATCCGCTGCTTCTTGCTGCGGTTCCCTTGGGGATACGTTACGCAGGGGCGAAGACTTATGATGAACGGTTTATCGCAGAGGCGCTGCTCAGGCTGCTGTGGTTTCTTGTTGTGCTGGGAATATTCCTGTCCATGCTGATAAAACTCTTTCCCCCGTTCTGGCAGCAGAACCTTACCGATCAAATGCTGATGCTTCCCATTGCGCTGGTTCTGGCGCTTGAGCCCTTTGGCTTAAAGAAAATACTGGAACGGGTATTCAGGAAACGGACTTGAAGCTCGAACTAAAGTTCGGCGGAGTATAGGCATCGCCTTCCAATCAGCGGTTTTTTAACCTTTCAAAAATTCTCGCAGTTCCTGGGGGCTGATTCCGATGCCTCCCTTGGCATCGAGTTTTTTTCCGTTCATTCTGAAGGCAGGAACGAACCAGACCCCGCTTTTTTCATAGGCCAGATCATTGTTTTCGTCTACCTGTGCGGCGTATTTGCCTGATTCCAGAATGGCGCGGAATTTTCCGGTATCCACAATGTCCTTGAGAATGTTGCAGAGGATTTCCGGTTTTTCCACATTCTGCCGCTTAATGGCAATGGCCTGATACATTGCGGCGTGGAATTTCGGCATATCCGCGCTCAGTTCTTTGGCAATGTAATAACTCTGGCAGGCGAGCTGAGTATGGGGAGGGTGATCCTCCGGCAGGGGATGCGACTCGATGGGCCGCCACTCAATCTCAATTTCCGGGTGTTCGCCAATTTGTTCCAGAAGATATTCATAACCCTTTTTGCAATAGGGGCACTCATAATCAAAAAAAACCTGCATTGTCACCATGATATTCTCCTCAAGCCTATTATGGCACATATAAAGAATTGTCTCAATTATAACTTACAGTTATAGCTCTTACAGTTCCAGCCCTTCAATGCGGAAGATTCGGGATTCGGGGCCTGAAATTTCAATTGTTATGGTAATAACATCAGGCGGCAGGGAACGGGAAAGACGCTCGCTCCATTCAATGATCGAGACTCCTTTGCCTGAGATGAGTTCTCCGGCTCCGGTATTTTCAAAATCTTCATCCCCTGAAAGCCGGTACGCGTCAATGTGATACAGGGGAATAGTTCCCTGATATTCGCAAATGATAGTGTAGGTGGGGCTGGTTATGCTTTCGGTAATTCCCAAGCCGAGGGCAATACCTTTGGCAAGACAGGTCTTTCCCGCGCCCAGTCCGCCCCGAAGCGCAATAACCGAACCCTGTTCCAGGCGGCGGGCAATACGTTCTCCAAGAGCTGCGGTCTCCTCTGCCGAAACAGAGACGATTTCAATCAGGCAGGACCCCGTTTGTGTGCATGCTGTCGATATGTGTTTTCAGTTCTTTGACAATGGGGAGCAGAGGATAATCAACCTTCTCCAAAAAATTAACGGCAATATCTTTCTGTCCGGTGGGCTTGATTTCAATGCTGAAATCTATGCGGTGATCAACCGGGCGCTCGTTCAGTTCCAGAACGGCAACGCCAGTATACAAAAGCCGGTAGTAAATGGGAACATCTTTTCTGACGATGTCTTTGATAGCGATTATCTTCATCTTGACCCACCTTTTTTGCGCTGCGGCGTTATTTAATCGGCATATCCATATACCAAGCCGTTTATCAAATTGAGGGAGTTGCGGGGGACTTTAAGGAATTTGACATGCATAATCGTACTTATCCCCTTTTTGTTGGTTCGCAACACCTGACCCAGAGCGGCGATATCCGCCCCCTGATTCCGGGCAAACTCAATTTTTAAACGTGAGCCGGAGTTTACCGGCGCGTTGGTTTTTATCGAGCAGCCGCCGATGGAAATATCCTGGATACTTCCCGAATGGCAGTGCTTGTCCACGACCATCTTTTTTTCTTTCTTCCGCCCGACATCTTCAATATACACTGAAAAGAAATTTGTGGCAATAGCCACCTGGCGGCGGCGGTAGCGGCGGCTGGAAAGCCGCTTAATCTGGCCGGAATGTACCAGTTGCAGGACAGCCTGCCCTTTCGCTGTTTTTGAGTGTCCCAGAACCCTGGTTTCAACGTAAAAACCCTTGCTGGTTTTGGCAAAGAAACTCAGATTAACCGTAATCCCCGCCAGAAGATGGAGCGGGTTGCCGGTACTATCCACAGGGGTTGTCACAAGCAGGCAGTCTTCTTTGGAAGAAATAATCCGTACCGGATATTCATTCTTTGAAACCATCAGTATTGTGGGGGTATTTTCCGGTATCTGGCGGGTTGAAGTGGTTTCCACATTGTCTGAATTGGCTTCGATAACATTCCTTGTGGCGAAAAGCAGCGACAGCTTGTTGTTGAGTTCTTCCTGTGACGGGACTGTCCGCATAAAATGCCGATATGACAGTTTGAAGTGGCTGTCCAGCCGGTCAGAATTATACAGGGATTGTTCCGGATTAGTTACGCCATCCAGTTTGAAAACAAACTGGAGCATTTTTGTCTGTTCCCGGTCCAGGCCCATGTTCCTTGCCAGTTGGCGCAGGGAAAAAATGGAAAGATGCCGGGATGCGTGGGACTGATTCCCGCCAATGTTGGGCGTGATATTTTTTCTGATGATATTGGCAACAACAAGTATAATGACAACGACTATCGCGGCGGCGACAAAGGAAACCGCTTGTTTGTATGTAGCGGTATCCGTCATCCTGAAATCGCTCATCTGAAGCTGTAGAGGAAATAAATGTAAATTCAAATTCGCAAAACCCATTATGCATCCTGTACCGGTACGGCAACAGAACCTGTGTGCAGCAACGCGGCGCTCAGATTCCGCAGCCGGGGCGACAACTCGTATTCAGCGAGATCTCCGACAAGGACCGTATCACGCTGCTCATACGCCGTTACTATTTCCCGCAGAGCCGCGCTGAATTCCGAAATATATTCCGCAACCGGCTTTTCTTCAACTTTTATTTCCGCTAAAGGGAAGCCCATTACTTTCAGCAAATTGAAAATACGGAAGAACTTTCCGGCAATAGCGGAAAAAAAGCTGAGCGTTTCAGCCGCCCGCGCGTCCTTGCCGGTCTGAATATCCAGGGGCAGTTCTTCAAGGCGTACGCAGATGCCGGCGATTATTGGCTCTGTTTTGCCAAGCTCATTCATTGGATCCTGAATCTCCCGCAGTCTTTCTTCTACTGCCGGACGGAGAGCCTGGGGACTCAATCCCTCACCGGAAAATGTTTGCGTTATCCATGTAAAAAGTTCAGGTATTTCTCCGGCAAGCAGACGGGCCGCCGGGCTTTCTTCCCACAACACCGCATAACGTTGCTTTCCGTCAAAATCAAGATTTTCATATTCTTCGATATCTTCAAGCACATGGGTCAGGCCTTCAATGGTCAGTTCTTGCAGGGAACTGGTTATAATATCAAGAGTGCTGATTGAATCTATATTCCGGCAAAAAGAAGCCTCTATTGAGCCTGAGTTTATGAGTTCTCCGTCAATAGTCATGCCGCTCAAGCGGTGTCCCGAATTCTCAAGCCATTGTTCCAGCCCCGCGAGAATCTCCCCAACTGTTTTTTCTGTCTCAACCTGTATATTCGCTTCCTGTCCGTTAATCCGTATATTCATACTTTACCTGTTATTGTTGGTTTGCTGCCTGAAATTCTCAAACGAATTTGACATCTGTTCCATGCGGGCATAAGCGCTTTCCATCCGGCTGTACTGGACTCTCAGTTCCGCTTCTTTTGCAAGAAGCTGGCGTTCCATAGAATCAACGCGCCGCCTGTCCTGGCTTATTCTGGAGTCAAGAGTCCCTGATTTGAGGCTGATGATCCCCCCGATCTCCACAAAGGGTTTTGAAAGGGTTTCAAGATTAAAGGCAACGCCGGTATCTACAAGCAGATCGCCGTCTGTATCTGAGCCAAAGAGCTGCCGGATGGCAGAGAGATGTGTCTCAATCGCCGCGTCCAGCACCTTTTCATCAATTTCAAGATAACCCCGCAGCCGCGAAGGATCGTAACCCGCGCCGCCTGAACTTCTGGTGTTGGTGCTGATTCCAATCTGGCTCAGCAGGGCAAGGGACTGTTCCTCATCGGTAGGGTAGGGGGCTGAAACTGTCCGCTGAAGGTTGCTCTTGAACTGGTTGAGTGTAGAATCTCCGCTAAAGGCCCCCAGCCGTTGTCTCATTGCCGCGGCCTCATCCTCGTTCAGATAACTCAGTTCATCCACCAGACGATCATCGGCGCGGGTCAGTACATTGATTTCCGCCATAAGCCGGTTATAGTTGCCTACCAGTGAAATGACAGCGCTTTTTACCGCTTCGTGGTCGGCCTGTACCGTAAGCTGTACCGGACGCTCGGAAACGCCCCGTGCGGTAACGGTTACGCCGGGGATAATATCCGAGATAGTATTTTTCGGCCGGATCATTTCGATCCCTTCCATGGAGATGATTGCGTCTTGCGCGGTGGAAACAGGGTTCAGCGGAACCAGTCCACCATTGGCGGCGTTTGAATCAAAAGCCATAATATTGCGGATGGAAATATTCCGGTGGGTGTTGGTATTTTCGATGTTAAGCGTGGTGATGGTCTTGCCCGCGGCTATTTCGGCAAGGGGGAACTGCTGGGTAAAAAATGAACCGGTATCGGCAATGGGGGGCAGCTGCGCTTTGCTTCCATCGGAAAAAGTCAGAGAGAGAACCGTCATGGTATCAACGCGCTCAGGTATGTCCGGATTCCATTCGGGCAGGGGGGCCGTTGAGGGATCGTTTTCCACATAAAAATTACCCCAGGAAACCGCTCCTGATGAGGGAGTGTCCGGTCCGGGGGGCGGCTGCGGTTCTATATTTTCCTCCGCCAGATCACCGGTAGAGGTATCAAATTGCAGTACCATTGGAGAACCATGCTGAACATTCAACAGGAATGGAATAGAAGACGAGGCTTGGGCCGGAACTTCAAGAGTGTCATCCTGTATATTCAGGTTATTATCGCCTGGCCCTATAATACCCATGCGGATTGCCAAATCCGTAGAGTCATCTGAGAAGCCCAGACGGTTTTCCGCGCCGGTTAATTTGGATTCAATTAAAAAAGATTTGCTTCCGGGCTGGACTGTTATGAGGCTTGCGCTGATTTTATCCCGCCCCCGGCGGTTCAGGGCCTCGGCAAATTCCCTGAGGCTGCCGCCCCGGAAATTGAAAGAGACTTCTTCTTTACCCACTGAAAAGGTGTATGTTCCGCTTTCAACTTTATAATTTTCTTCAAGAGGAGCGGAAAGAAAACGATCTGCCTGGGCCATTTGTTTGACGCTAAAACGGTATTCCCCCTGAGATGCTTCCCGTGTTGCGGAAGCGGAAAGAACCGAACTGTCAGAAGAAATTGCTGTCCGTTCATTAAACGGATTCTGAAAAGAGTAGAGAAAACGCGCGCTGTCGCGCAGGGAAGTGATCCTGCGGCCTACTTCCTGCCAATAACCCTTTTGGGTTTCCAGGCTTCCAATATTCTGCTCAACTCTATCTCTGGGGATTCGTTCGACCTTCATCAGGTCTTCAATGAGTTTCTCTGAATTAAACCGGCTTCTTACTCCCGGTACGAACACGTCAGACATAGGACCTGATACCCTCCCGTAAATCCATCCGCCGGATTATACCTGTTCATCAAACAGAAAACCAATTGTTTCCTTGAGCTTGTTGTGCAAACGCTGCAGCTCTTCAGGCGGAATCACCTTGATCACTTTATCGGTTGTTGAGTCAATCACCTTGACAATTACCTCGTTTGAATTGTGATCCACCACATATTGGAGTTTTTTGTTGAAAACAAGGCTGATCCGCTCCATATCCGAGGTAGCGGAATTCGTTACCTGCGGCCTTGGGGCAGAACCACCGCGAGTGGCATGGGGAAATTCTACCGTCATGCCTGGGTTAAAGCCTATACTTGCTACTGACATCATATACCTCCTTGTAGTATGGTCAGCCGTATGTTACCTCCTGCCAATCCCTGGCAGGAATCCAATCCGGTTCCAATTTCACGAAACCGGGTTTTATTCAAAAAAGGACGGGAAGGGCGCGAACTTCACCGTCCCTGCGTACTAAAAGACGACGTCCAGAAGCCTCTTAATCCGCAGCGATACAAAAACAGATTTGTTAATGGTCAGCAATCAGAACTTAGGCAAGCAGTTGCAGTACTGACTGGGTCCGTACATTGGCCTGAGCCAGCATAGCAGTCCCCGCCTGTGACAGGATTGAATCCTTGGTGAATTGCACCATCTGCGACGCCATGTTCACATCCCGAATACGGGATTCGGCAGCTTGAAGGTTTTCAGCTGCAACAGCGACGCCCTGGGCGGCCATTTCGAACCGGTTCTGATAGGCGCCAAGATCGGCCCGTTGTTTGGCAACCACTTTTAAGGCTGTATCAACGGATCCAATCGCCAGATTCGCTTCTTCGGGTGAAGCAATAGAAAGTAATCCCGCTTCTCCCTGGGTATTCTGCAGGCCGAGAGCCGTAGCGGTCATGGTTCCTACAAAGATCTGTTTGTTCTGATCCATGTTGGCTCCGACCTGAAGCTGCATAATCCTGCCGACTGCTGAATCCTGGGCAAAAGCTCCGGTGAGCATATTCATGCCGTTAAATTGGGCATGGCTCGCGATGCGGTTAACCTCATCGACCAGTTGGGAAACTTCCACCTGGATTTGCATACGATCCTCATCGGAATAAATTCCGTTGGCGGACTGTACTGCCAGTTCCCGGATACGGTGCAGGATATCCTGGGTTTCCTGAAGATAACCTTCAGTAGCCTGGATAAAGGACACACCGTTCTGGATATTACGTTCTGCCTGATTCAAACCCCTGATCTGGCTCCGCATTTTCTCGGAAACCGCAAGACCAGAAGCATCATCCCCAGCGCGGTTGATCCGCATCCCTGAGCTGAGTTTCTCAATGCTCTTGGACAGATCAAGCTGGGTTACGCCGAGCTGACGATCGGCGTAAATGGCGCTCATGTTGTGATTAATTATCATATAACCCTCCATGTGTTGATTCGCCCCGGCACTCCATGCCGGAACCATCCCGCGGCAAGGGTCTTCCGAAAGCGGTTTCGCGCCGCTACTCCCGAATTTGCCCTGTACGGAACGAAACGGCTATCCACCGCCAATGCCGTGAATAAACGTTCCGCGCCGTTCCGCGCCAATCAACAAAGGGTTTTTGTCAAAGAACCTGGGCTGCTATTCCGCCCTGTTAAGGGGAACTCCGGTTTTCCGCGTCCGGAATTCCCCTACCATAAAATATACTGCATTATTGCAGAAGTTGCAAGACCGAAGTTCCCCTCTGATTCGCCTGGGCCAGCATTGCTGTTCCGGACTGGGACAGAATCTGATCCCGTACATAGTCAACCATCTGGTGGGCCATGTTGGTATCACGAATCCGGGCTTCGGCAGCCTGGAGATTTTCCGCGCCAATGTCAATACCGCGAACCGCGTGTTCCAGCCGGTTCTGGTAAGCGCCAAGATCTGCACGCTGTTTGTTGATGATCTTGAGGGCGGCATCCATGGTACCAATGGTCTGATTGGCAGATTCAGGGTTCGCTATGCTCACGAAAGAGCCATCTTCACCACGGACTCCAAGTCCTCTGGCAGTCATGGTTCCGATGAACACTTGGGTCCGCTGATCCATATTGGCTCCGATATGGAACCACATGGAAGCGGTGGGGAAATTCTCTCCGAGGGGGCGGGAGAAGCGTCCGGTCAGCATATTCATGCCGTTAAACTGGGCATGGCTGGCAATCCGGTCCACTTCGTCTACTAGCTGGGAAACTTCCACCTGAATGTACATGCGATCTTCTTCGGAGTAAATACCATTGGCTGCCTGGACCGCCAGTTCCCGGATACGCTGAACAATGTCCTGGGTTTCCTGCAGGTAGCCTTCGCTGACCTGTATAAAAGAAATGCCGTTGGAAGCGTTGGCCGAAGCCTGGTTAAGGCCGCGGATTTGGCTGCGCAGTTTCTCGGAAACCGCAAGGCCCGAAGCATCGTCTCCGGCGCGGTTGATACGGAGTCCAGAGGAAAGTTTTTCCATGGATTTGGTAAGGTATTCTTGGGTTACCTTGAGGGACCTGTCCGCAAACATTGCGCTCAGGTTGTGGTTAATGATCATATGATCCTCCTTGAAATTGTACAAAAGCATCCATGCCTTTGCTGTGGTCAAACACTGTACTGGCAGGGAATCGCGGAATTCCCGTTCAGGCCAGAGATAACCATACTTAATTTCGGCAGTTTTCAGGAGAAACTTTAGAAAAAAATACAAAATAAAGGAGTCTTTTTCAAAACCAGGTCAGTCTTGAAAAGCCTTATTGGGCATACATTCCGGTAACAGTTATATCTCCCCATAGGCTGGAATAAGAGTCGATACCGGAGGCTTCTTCCCACAGGCTTTGCAGGGAATATGAACGGCTGTGGGATATGGGGCGGCCGCGTGGGGCCATTGGAGCAAGGCCGACAATGCCGCGGGAAAAGGCTATGCGCTGGCTGTCCAAACTGCCAAAATAAAAACTTGCCCGGTCAGGCCGGGTATTAAAGGCAGGGGGAATTGCGCCCGCTCCCAGGGCAGGATCAACCGGAATCCAGCCAAACCCGCTGATCCAGAATTCCGTCCAATAGTGGCGCAGAGTCTGACGGTTGCGGTTTACCAGTACGCCTGCTACCGGAATGCAGGGAACACCTGCGGCGCGGAGCAGTGTGCAGTATAACAGGGCCCCGGTATAAGGATCAGCCCGCTTTGCTTCCAGGGCTTCCAGCACTCCACCTTCAATCACAGTATCCTGAATGATATTCGCGCTGTTCATCCATTCATAAATACGCTGGGCTTTTATATACGGATTCCGCTCTCTTCCCAGAATGGCGTTTACCTGGGTTTTAATCAGGGGATCATCGCATGGAAGGAGGAGATCGCTCTGAGTGTATACGGACATGACAGAAGCGGCTTCTTCCTGCCGTATCGAAGCGGGCTGTATACGGGTTTCCATTGCATAGACATCAATCTTGTACGAAAGATTTATCTGCGTTTCGCTGTCTTTGGTGAGATTATCCAGTTTATACAGACTCGTCCCCCGGTAATTGTTCACAAAGGGCTCTATATTGCGGAAAAGGAGATCGCTGTTCCTCTGGGCTGAGGACACAGCGGGCTGAGGTATCCACAGATACAGGGTATTTGATGATTGAGCATTGTTGACTTTGACATTAACCGAATAACTGATCGTGTAGCTTCGCTTGTCCCAAAAAGTCTTGGTTCCCGGCCTTCCGGTAATATCAAAAAAGAATGGTGCGGAATTTCCCCGCAAGGTACGGACTTCAAGATTACCGCTGATTGCGCCGTCCGGAACACGGACACGTATCTCACGCTCGTTCCATAGCTCGTAGCCAAACTCGGTAGCCGAAGCCTCAATAAAGTCCGGCATCTTTGCCTCCGCCGGGGTGGAAGCGGAAAGCTCCGCATCCCAGGAAAAGAATACCCCGCCCCGTTCGCGGGAATTGCCAAAGTTACTTCCGGTAATGGTGATTAACGAGCCTATGGAGCCGGTTTGTGATGACAGTGAAATGATCTTTGGCGAAAGTCCCGGGCCGCTGTCACGGACAGGCTGCGGCATGATCGCCTGATTTACAAATAATGCGGCATTGCTTTTTTTTCCCTTTACATAAATATAGATCAGTCCTCCGTCTCCGAATTCCGGAACCCTGAAAGAAATTCGATCATCCTGCCAGTCAAGATACGCTGAACTGGTTGGCGCTGTTCCCGCTATGGTAACAAAAGATACATCGCGTTCTTTGCCGAAATTCTCGCCTCTGATGGTCAGAACTTCTCCCATCTGCCCGATCTTGGGGTCTATCGAATGGATCACTGGCGATTGCTGACGGCAGGAGGCAAACATAACAAGGGCGCACAGTGCGAATGATAATGGCTTCAATGTTATTCCTGCGCGCCGGTCGATGCGCCGGTTCCCACCGGAGGAATGACATCCCGGTATGGCCGCATGATCAATATTACCTCTATGGTGGCAGTATCCTCATTCTGTATTGGGCCAAGGGGAAAGAAATAAACCGGTTCATTGAATTCCAGCGGGATGGTCTGCATTGAAGTATGGTAACGGATTCCCTGATTGGGTACATCCATCCATATTTGCCCCTGGGCAACAAGCAGGTTCTGTCCTCTTCTGCGGAAATAGGGGGTAAACTGTATCGCAACTACCACATTGGCTCCCACAAGCCTGATCCCCACCGGCCTGCCGGGAATCGTTATTTTTTGATGCACCTCGTTCCATGTCACCATCTGATTCTGCTCCACCACACGGGCATTAATATCCAATACCAGCGCCTGATCCCTGAAAACGGGGTGTATTTGCTCAAAGGCAGGATCAATGGCGCTGCCGGTATTATCGCCGGTAGTACCGCCTGTCCCTTCCTGGGCTTTTACCGCGGTGTTTGTGAAAACAAGAAATAGTATTCCCAGTAAGTACAGGCTTCGGCTCATATCAGCGTTTTCTCCGTCCCGGCTCAGCGCGGGGGTAATCCGCAGCCCTGATAATAGCCGGTTCGCCTGAGTTAATGAAATTCCGGCTTTCCGGCAGACGCATGATCAAAATATCGCCTGAGTCCCTGTTCCCCAAATATTGCAGCACGCTGTTCATATCGGAAACGGGAATAATACCCGGCGAATCAAATTCCTCTTCCAAAGCCATGATCATGTTGGGAATTACCGGCTGCTCGGAGGGGCGGCGTACCCAGAACGCAGCCACCGCGATGACAATAATCACCGCCGCCGCCGCGGCAACAGGGAACGGCAGGGAGATGCGCCGCTGCCAAAAAGCGCTTTCCCTGGTATGCACGGCAGGATGACTGTTGGGCTCAACAGGGATATTGACTGTCGCCTCCAGTTTCTGCCAGACACGATCCTGCGCCGCCCGCAAAACCGCTGTTTCCGGCAGCGCGGGAGCCGCAGCACTGCCCGCCGCAGATGGTGAAATCATCCGAAAAGTTTCCAGATGATTCCGGCAATGAGAACATTGCGACAGATGGCTTTCCAGCTTCTCTTTCCAGGGGGATGGCAATTCCCCGTCACAATACACCGAAAGCAGTTGACGATCAGGACACATTTGAACCACCTTCTAACATGGTCGCAAGCAGGGCTGAAAGCCGTTCCCGCGCCCTGAATACCCGGACCTTGACATTCCCTTCACTGATGCCAAGCGCCCGTCCGATTTCTCTATAGTTCATTTCAGCATACTCTTTTAATATCAACACAATTTTCAGATTCTCCGGCAGCTTTTTCAGGGCTTCCAGCACTTCGGCCCTGGTCTCTTTTTTGACAAGCAAGCCTTCTCCGGTTTCCTCCTGCCGCGTTTGTTCATGAAACGCCCGCTGATATGCCTTGCGCTCCCGTTCCTTCCGCTTGGCGTAATTCAAAGCGGCGTTTTTTACGACCCGGATTAGCCAATACTTGGCCTCTTCCGGATTCGGAAACACCATGTTTTTTTCGTGCAGGCGGGAAAAGGCTTCCTGACAAAGGTCCTCTGCCGCTTCCTCGCTGCCCGCTATGCGCCAGGCAACTCTGAACAGAATGGGAAAGGTTGAATCGTACAGCTTGCGAAATTCACCAAAAGATATACCCTTCCCTGATGTCTGCTGCCCGGTCTTTTCTATATCTAAAAACACGCTGCCTCTCCATTTGTTACAGTGTTACAGCATTTATATCCGCCGCCATGTAGTTCCTCCGGGGCCGTCTTCCAGCGCAATGCCCCGTTCCTTCAAATCTTGCCGTATTTTGTCCGCTTTTGCAAAGTCCTTTTCCCCCTTGGCGGCTGCCCTTTCCGCAATAAACGCTTCTATTTCATGGGAAAGCCCCTCATCGCAGGCTGGCTGTTCTGTTTGAAGGGAAGCCTCAAGGCCCAGCCCCAAAACCCGGTCCATGTCCAGCGCGGCGGTCAGCGCCGCTTGCGGCTCAATAGAAGTGTCCTTCAGCAGCCCCCACAGTTCCGCCAAAGCCCTCGGAGTGTTAAGGTCGTCCTCAAGGGCCTTGTTGAAGGCGGGTGTGAAAGAAGAATAATCAACCACGGAGGTCACGGAGGGAGTTTTCTCTGCTTTCTCCGTGTTTAAATTCTTAATTCCTGAACCAGAAACCTTATCTGCTAATAGGTGAAGTTTATCAAGCATTGATTTGCGGGCGTTTTTGGCGCCGGTCAGACTTTCCCATGAAAATTGCAACTGGCTGCGGTAATGGCCGCCCAGGAGGAAGTAGCGGTAATCCAGGGGGTCGTAGCCTTCGTCAATGAGTTTTTGCAGGGTTAAAAAACCCCCGGCGGATTTGGACATTTTTCCCTTATCCATCACGAGGAATTCATTGTGCAGCCAGTACCGCACCCAGGGCTTTGTGCCTGTTGCCGCTTCGCTCTGCGCTATTTCGTTGGTGTGATGAATGGGAATATGATCAATGCCGCCCGCATGAATATCAAACTGTTCGCCCAGATATTTGATGCTCATTGCAGAACATTCAATATGCCAGCCAGGATAGCCCCGGCCCCAGGGACTGTCCCAGACCAGCGCCTGATTCTCAAATTTGCTTTTGGTGAACCAGAGGACAAAGTCCTGGGGGTTACGTTTATTTTCATCAACCGCTGTCCGCGCCCCGGCCTTGAGATCATCCAGCCGTAACAGAGCCAGTTCCCCGTAAGACGGAAATTTTGAGATGTCAAAATAAAGGTTGCCCCCGGTAAAATAGGTATAGCCGTTTTGCTCAATGCGCTGGATCAGGGCGATCATATCGGCAATATGTTCGGTTGCCCGGCACACTGTCGAAGGGCGGGTAATATTCATGCGGTCTGTATCATTAAAAAACGCCTGAGTATAATAATCGGCGATTTCCAGCACACTCTTGCCCCGCTCCGCCGCGCTCTTGACCATTTTATCATCACCGTCATCTGCGTCATCGGAAAGATGACCCACGTCGGTAATGTTCATAACATGGTTCACTTCGTAAGCGGCCCGCCTGAGCGCGCGCACCAGAATATCGTGCGTCACATAGGCCCGCAGATTCCCGATATGCGCAAAATTATAAACAGTCGGGCCGCAGCCATAGAAACCCACTGTTCCCGCGCACAGTGGTTCAAAGGTTTGAAGCGTACGGCCCAGAGTGTTATAAAAAGTAAAGGGCATAGGGTCACTTTACGCAAATTTTAGGGGAAACGCAAGAGCTAATGCTGCTTTTCTTCGTTGAGCTTTTCATTGGTATTACGCAGCCTTTCGGAAAGGAGCGTGATAAGTTTTTTGTTCGCATCCGGGCTGTACTTTGAAAGATCGTGGAATAAAAGTTGGGGAATCGCCAGAACCGTCATATCCGTATGCGCCTTTACGGTAGCACTCCTTTTTCCGGAAAGGACGTGTCCCATCTCACCAAAAATCTCTCCCTGCTCTATTACTGCAAACAACGAACTCTCGTCAAGATAGACACCGGCGACTCCTGACAGGATATAGTAAACCATAAGGCTATCCTCGCCCTTATAAAAAAGAACTTTCCCCCTTTCGTATAAACGGAGGTATTTCTTCAAGGCTCCCTTGGTAGAGGTAAACCATAACTCTGCAAACGACTTTTTTGGCTGCGAACTTGAATGGATAAAATGGGAAAGTAAAAGCGTATCAAAAGAATTCACGGTAAAAGTCAGTTCTGCGCCCAGAAAAAAAAGTATAAAAAAGAAATAAACATTCACCAGCAGGACAAGAAGATTTCCAAGCGTCCCATAGAGAATATCGTATTTTTCGGAATCGAAAATGAAACTCAACGTCCATAAAATAAAGGTAAAAGACCCAATACAGAACAAAGTCCCCACAAGTGCCGCCGTCAGTTTTGGCTTTACGGCAGGCACAAAGGTATATCCCAAAAAGACAAAAAGAGCTATCACAAATAAGGATAGATACAACGCTGCGGAACTAAACACGATGATAAACACGAAAAGGATGATAGCCCCTTCAATGAACAGAGACATCATCATTTTTTGAAACGATTTTATTTTATCCGTATCCGGAAAAATAACCCCCAGGCCACGCTGCAGGGAGACGGCGAATATGCGGGCAGTCCATAAAAGCCCTGCAAATAAAGCAATACCGGCGATCCCCGGCCTTGAGACACCCAAAAAAGTCAGCGTCAGATTACGCATATCAA
>JAIRUN010000045.1 GCA_031254365.1 Treponema sp.
TCTTCCATCGACTTGACCATACAGTTGATCGGGATGTTTACGCCCAGCGCGATTTTTCTTGCCATGTCGAGGCATGTTTCAGAACCACAGGCTCCGCAGTTGACATTTTGCCCTTCAAAATTATTTTTGCCCAACAACTCAAAAGCTTTTCCTATATCCGCATCGTTTATCTGCGGAAATGACACAGAAACAGGCTGATATGTTCTTATGAAGTGCGAGAAGTTGAATGTATCATCATATTTTTTATATAAAGACTTATAATATTCTTTTTCATGCAGCGCCGCCGCTTTTCTTCTTTTGTTGTCCATTTTTCTTTCGATTTCAAACACATTTCTATTATGTGAACAGGCGGGGCCTATATTACAACCTTCGATACAGTTAAGCACATCAAATATTCCGGGTAGAAGCTCCTGTGGAGTTTCCGCATATTTATTCAATTTCGTATATACATTAAATCCTTCCGCTGTGGCTATATGAAGCTTTTTCCCTGTGAAATATTCAATATTTTCTTTCAGTCCGCCGGGCATGGGGAATAACGAGCCAAAACCGCTTTCATAATGCTCGAATTCAGTTTCTTCGTCTGGAAAAACAATATTGTTTTTATCAAGGTATTCAAGCAGTTTGGAAAATGTAATGTTGTATTGCACCAGGTGAGTATCTTCAAATTCATTTCTTTTTGCGGTACACGGGGAAAGAGCGGCAATGCGATCGTTTACACCCTGATAATTTTTTAAATAAATAGATGTGCAGGCCATCGGGCTGTGTACCGGAGACAATCTGGGTAATAAATCGTGATGGTATATTTCACAATAGGTAACAATCGCAGGGCACGGCTGGGTTATTATGGGAGCGGCATTTTTTTCAATATGTCTGATATGCGCCCAGATACATATATCAGCCCCCAGCGATACATCGTATATTTTATTTACGCCAAGCTGTTTGAAATAAGTAAACATTTTTTTATAGCCGGGTATATTGGTACGAATTGAAGGAGCGGCAATAAGCGATATGGGGACTCCGTTCTGTAAATCATCAAAGAACCGCCCAGTATCATCCACATAATACCTTGCGTCATGTTTGCACGCTGAAACACAGCGTCCGCAGGCTATACATTTTTCGTAATCAATTTTAACTTTTATGCTGCCGACCTCATCCTGATAGGTAATGTTGGCCGTCTCCATCGGACATTCCCTGACGCACCGGTTGCAGCCCGTGCATAGGTCATGTTTTGTTTTGATGGTTTTGATCATGTTCGCTGCCTTAACATATCCACCGCTTCAAATTGCTCTCTTGCTTCATAAAATACATCCGCGATTGACGGATCGAACTGCTTGCCCGAATTTTCCATGATGATCTTAACCGCTTCCTCCGCAGTAAACGGCTTTTTGTATGAGCGTTCCGAAACAAGCGCATCGTATACATCGACGATTGCCATGATCCGTCCCTGAAGCGGAATGTCCGTCTCCTTAAGTCCGTGCGGATAGCCGTTCCCGTCCCAGCGTTCATGGTGATAACCGGCAAACAGCTTCGCGTTGCGCAAATATTCAACATTCCCCGTCCGGGAAACAATTTGATCTATGATACGTTCACCTTCCGCAGAATGGGTTTTCATGATTTCAAATTCTTCTTCCGTTAATTTCTCCGGTTTGTTCAGAATAACATCAGGAATAGAGATTTTTCCCACATCATGCAGGCGTGCGGAGGATATTAACATATCCAAATTCATTTTACTCAGTTCACCGGCATGAATTCCGCGCGTTATCATTGTGTCTACCAATATTTTATTATATGCGGTCGTGCGTTCTATATGACCACTCGTCTTGCGATCGCGGTTTTCAACCATGTCCGCAAGTACAAATACGATACCGTTTTGCAGAGTCTGAAGCTGCGCGGTCCGCTCGCGTATCATCTTGTCAATATGCAGATGCGTCTTAATGCGGTTTATCAGGACGGGTACGGAAAACGGCTTTGTGATAAAATCAATCACGCCCAGTTGAAAACCCCTGGCTTCTATAGCGGTGTCAGTCATGCCGGTAAGGAATATAACAGGGATACTCGCCTGCACACTATTGCTTTTCAAACGCACAAGCGCTTCAAATCCGTCAATCTCCGGCATTTCAATATCCAGTAAAATCAGGTCAGGCGTTATTTTTCCCAAAAGCGAAAACATTTTTGCCGCCGATGATATGGTCATTACCTGGTATTGTGACTTTAATGCTTCTTTTGCCATAGACAGATTGATATCGTTATCGTCTACCACAAAAATTGTTTTTGGCATATCCTCACCTTTGCTTAAACAATTGAGCTTATATAATACATTATTGAAGATAATATTGCAATATTAGAAACGGTATTTCACCACTGCCTTCACAAAACTGTTGTCATGGTATTGGCCAAATTGCCCGCCCTTGTCACCGCCAAAGATACCGCCCGAAAGCTCTACCGATACCGCATCTTTTGTCCATACCAGAGAAGGTATGAGCATAAAGTCCTTTGCTTCTATTTCCCAAAAAGCAGCGACCCTGAGTTCAAGCTCTCCCTTTAAAAAAGACTTGGATAGGGCAGCTATAATCTGCGTGGAAGTCATGTCGGTATCTGCTTCAATGTCCAGCGGTCTATCAGGTATACCTATCATATCAACTACTGTTTTAGGTATCATACCAAGTAACGTTTTATCAGTAATCTTGTCATTCATGAGACGTATTGTTTCGTTGCACTGAATATTGAGGTTAATACCCAAAAAAAGATCGCGGTCAAAGCCAAAAGACCACGCGAGCTGGGGATTGTAAACTGATACGTCATCACCATCTAAGTCTTCGGTAATGTTCGCGGCAAACTCGGCGCGGATATTAAAGCCAAATAATACTTGCGCCCAGTCAATACCGATTTGATGATAGGGATTGTACACAAAATCTACCGCTGAAGGTACAGACATAGACCCAACATAAGGAATGGTCATATCATTGTAGGTTATACTAAAGGCAGGCCTTGTTAAGCGACCATAGTAATACTGGAACCCAATGTCAGCAGGACCGATGGTTGTCGTGAACCGCAAGCCCGCTTGCGCGTAATTGAGCGTTGCGGTATCGGGTCTGTTTACAGCGAAATCAAAATTTTGATCCATAGCCAGTAGCGGCTCCAATTCCTTCATTTGCGCCGGAACCCAGCGGCCTTCTTCGGCAAATCGTAGCGGTTCAAAAGCGGGCACAAATACACCCTCGATTTTTGAAAAAGAACCAATGCGGTAGGTAAGATGAACCAGAGGCCGGGCTATCTTGAAATTCATCATACTGCTTAAATCTGTCAGTTCCGAATAATCCAAAGGATTAATAACGTCTAACGGCCCGAAGCTGTCCGCTTTGCCCCAAGTGAGTTTACGCAGGCCGCCTTCAACCTCTAAGCCGCCAAAATAGGCGCGGATATATGCTTCGTCAATGGATATTGGCTGTTCTGACGGCTGCAATTTCAGATTGATTACCCCGTCTGCAAATGATGTCCCGGCAGAGAAATTGAGTTTGCCGGAAAATATATCTCCAAGATTCATATGATCCAAGCCGTCAGAAAAATCATTTACATAGGCCAGCAATGACGCTGACGCTTCACCGCTTATGGAGACTGCCGGAGAGCCGCCAATACCGGCCGCTATTTCCGTTTCATCACCAAATCCGAAACCAAAATCCTGAGCGGGAAGCGATAATAGTATTACCATTAACAAAGCAATTGCAAAAAAGAATTGCCTTTTCATCGCGCTCTCCCGGTTTCAAGATAGGCTGTAGTAAATACGCCATCGGGAATCGGATCATCGTATTTGATAATTTCCATATATATTGTTGTCGATGTTCCGGCTCCAACCGTGGATATTTTGGTCTGCATGGGTGTAAGGCGGCCCTGAACATCGCTAAAGTCAGACATTTCCATAACTTTTATAAGCTCCCCCCGGCGGTTATACATTTCCGATTTATATATCAGGGAAGTTGTCTTATTAACCCAGGTTATTGTTTTGGAATACTGAAATGAACTGTCTTTCGGGACAGATTGAATCACATAACAGAGATTCCCGTTGAGCGTCTCTTCACGCAATAGTGTATGGGTATCAAGCGATACGTCCCTGTCCATAGCCGAAATATCGTCATAAGAAAAATCCGTACCCATAAAACTGCCGCCGCTTTCCGATGCCGCAATCCGCCTTACCCTACCCAGGCTCGGCAGAAAAATCCACTGATCCGAACCCCCGGAGGCGTTATCCATTGTGAGAAACCGTGTGCCCGCGACATTGGCTGGCCGCTGGAACACTATTATGGTACGCGCTCCATTGGGGCCGTCCTTTGAATACTGGTCGATAACCCGTTCCGTTGTGCTTCCGTCCCTGGCGGTAATGACCATGCGGGAACGGGAAGAAACAGTCTCCACCTCGACCCGGTTCCTTGCCGCATTCATAATTGACACCGCATCCTGCGCGTACACGAAAAAAGCGCCGCATAACAATAGCGCGGCAAAAGTAAAATGTTTCATATTATTCCTCCTGTTGAATATGATCACCGTAATGCGGCTGCTTCTTCACGGGTTGCCCGCCGCCAGTACTGGCTGCCTGAGAAAAAAAGAAGCTGCCCGCGTATTTCCAGAGTCTCATATTGAAACCTTCCGCCGTCAGCCGGATGGTAAATGAGCGAACATCTATATATGCTGCCGTTACTGGGATCGATGACATTACCGTTACTCCAGCGACCGGGACTTTCCATACGCAGGCCAAAAATCCAGGGGGTTCCCAGCACGGGAAGCTGTTTTACATTTCCGGCTACGGGAAAATCGGGATAACTCTCCCGGCATCTTGTTGCCCTGCTGGCTGCGGTCGTACCCAGCGCGGAGAGCATCCTTCCAAGCAAATGACCCTCGCTTTCGTATATTTCCCAGCCGGATTCAACTTTTCCGGTTATGGAGTCAACGCTCAGCCAGTATCCTTCCGCCGGATCAAGGGCAAAAACGGTTCCGGCGCAGATCAACATGACGAGTGCTGCTACAAGGAATCTTTTCATATTTTTTCTCCGTAAATAAATTTAGGTTTGAGCGTAGAAAGCAGCGCCGGAATGATCGTAAGGCTTACCAGAGTGGTTGAAACCATACATAAAGCGGTTAAGAAGCCAAATTCCGAGATGATTTTAAATCTGGAAAACGCCAGTACCGCGAACCCCGCACCCACAGACAAAGCGGTTATGCAAATAGCCTTGCCGCAGGCAATAAAAGTCCGGAGAAGGGAGTTCGGGTCTCCGCTCTTGTACTCCCGCTTATAAAATTCGATAAAATGAATTGCGTCATCAATACCGATACATACGGTAAGGCTCGCGATTATGGCCGTTCCAAGATTGAGTTTGATCCCGGTAAAAGCCATCACCGTAAAATTACACAGGACGGCCAATATCAATGGCACAGCGCTGATAACACCCGCAATTATTGATTTATGGGAAAGCGCGACAATGAGGAATATCATAAGAACGGAAATAAAAATGGATATTATCTGGGAATTAAGAATCATATCCGTAATAGCTATTTCCTGCGTAACGCCGCCGCCAACCATTATACGCACATTTTTGGGAAAGTTTACCGAAATATATTCGTTAACTATATCAATAACAGCTTGTGTATCATGGCTTCCTGTTGTTCGCAGTTGGATCATCATTCTAATCGCTGTTGGTTCAAGGGGATCATTGGAGTAGCCTGAATCAATATCACCGGCAAGCAGAACCAGATAATTCGCTATCAGCCGCTGGAGTTCTTCAGGTGTCTCTTTCCCGTAACGCTCAGGATTCGCGGGAATTTCATAATAGGCCATACCGTCATAATTGGTAAGGCGTTTCAATTCCCGGACCAAATCGCTGCCGCTCGTGTTAGGTGAAATTCCAGCGGCATTGTCAAAAAATCTTAAAATATCCGCCGCGCTGTATTGGGCAAGATCATGGCTGTTTTGTTGGCTTGGTGTTTCCATGTAATCATCATAAAAGCCAAAATCCCCAAAACCAAAAC
>JAIRUN010000139.1 GCA_031254365.1 Treponema sp.
TGGCTCTTGCGTTTTTACCATTTTGCCGCAAGCGAAATCCTCGATGAAAATAGTCCCTTTCTTGATCCTCACGTTGACCCCAAAACCGCATGGGCCCTGAAGCATCTGGATTTTTTTCCGGTAGAAATAAACCGCGCGGATTACGAAACCCTGCTCCGCGTTCCGGGGATCGGCGCAAAGACCGCCCGCCGGGTCATTGAAACCCGCCGTTCCCGCAGCCTCAGTCTCGACGGCCTGCGCCGCCTTGGAGCGGTACTCAAACGGGCCCGCTATTTTATCACCTGCGGCGGCTCTTATATTGAGCGCCCCGATGATCCCATGCGAATCCGCCGCCTTCTTTCTGATATTGACGGGGCGGGCTTGCAGCTTCCGCTGTTTGAATTTTAATGGCAGCGTTGTTCGGAACGGATGAACTGGCCGTATGGAATGATATTTTTTATCATTTTTGTCTTGCATTTCCCGGCCCTTTCCGCTATACTGATACTCAATTAGTCCATTGTCAGGAGGTTGATAATGAAAAAACTCATCGCTATGACGATCTTCGCGGCGTTCCTTATTGTAGGAATACCGGTATTCGCCCAGAGTTTCCCATCGGAGTACGAATCCGAATTCTTTTATGTTAATGTTTCTGTAGAAAAGGTAAGCCCCTACCGGGCCGGTTATGTGATTCAGTACCGTAAGGGAGTAACAGGCCAGATAGCGTATGTTTATCTTCCCGGCGAGTGGTTTGATGCCGCAGCGGGCAAGGGAGAAGTAATCACCCTGCCGTCGGGAACAGCCTGGCCGTCTCTGTCTGTATATTACAGGAACGGCGAATTCAGCCATGTCAAGCTCTATGTACACCGGTGGAGGGGTCATGAAACATGGGGGAATATCCGGCAGACCGTAAATATAGATGACCGCTTTGAAAACATTGAGACGATTAGACTCCAATTCTGATGTATCCTGAGAAAATCAGGGAGATGCAGGAAGCCATTCGCGGGGAGCGTCTCGACGGATGGCTTTTTTGCAATTTTCGCCATCGTGACAAACTTTCCGATGAAATACTGGGGCTTGATCCCGCAAGCGCCAATTCCCGCCTCTGGCTGTATGCGGTTCCTGACAAAGGCGATGCTGTAGGGATTGTTCATACCATTGAGCGGGACAGTCTGGGGGACTTGCCGGGAGAACGGGTATTTTATAATGGCAGGGAAGAACTTTTTTCCCGGCTTGCGCGTCTGGCGGGGAAACGCTGGGCTTGTCATTTTTCCGATACCATTACGGCGATTTCTTTTCTTGATGCGGGAACCTGTTCCCTGTTTGAACAGGCAGGGCTGATACCGGTTTGTGCGGCAGGCTTGCTGCAGCGTTTTAAGGGTTTGCTTGGCCCGGCGGACATTGAGGCGCATGAACGCTCCGCCTGTCATTTGTACGCCATTGTGGATAGCGTTTGGGCCGAAGTGCGCAGGGTTTTTGCCAGGGGGACTCCCCTGTACGAAAGTGATCTACAGCATCTGATGCTGGATGAATTCAAACAGCGGAATCTTGTTACCGGTCATCCGCCCATTGTGGCTGCCGGGGTAAATTCCGCCAACGCGCATTACAGTCCGGCGCAGAGAGGCGCGTTAATCGCCCCCGGCGATATAATCCAGCTTGATCTGTGGGCAAGGGAAAACAGTCCCGGCAGCATCTATGCGGATATTTCATGGGTAGGGCAGTACGTAGCGGATATTCCGTCTGAGATTGAGCAGGCTTTTGAGAATCTTTTGAGCGCGCGGGAAGGGGCGCTTCAATTTATTCAGGAAGAACTGCAAGCGGGCAGACGGCCCACAGGCGCGGATGTTGACCGGAAGTCCCGCGAGATACTATGCCGCTACGGATATGGAGACGCAATCCGCCATCGCACCGGCCACGGAATAGATACGGAGGTTCACGGCAGCGGAGTGAATATCGATTCATTTGAATTTCCTGATACGCGGCGGCTTTTGGACGGTTCATGTTTTTCACTGGAACCGGGTATTTATTTTGAGCAATTCGGGATGCGCACCGAGATCGATGTGTATATTGCCGATGGAAAGCCGGTAGTTTCCGGCGGAGAACGTCAGTTTGCGTTACTGCACTGTTAAATAAAGAGGAAAAATAATGAAAGAACACGTACCTGTTCCGCCTGAACTTATCCGGTTTATCACCAGCGGTTCACGCTTTATCATAGCCGGACACAAGGAGCCTGACGGCGACTGTGTGGGCAGCCAGCTTGCCTTATGCTCCGCCCTGCGCAGACTTGGCAAAACGGTGATCCCCTGTTCCTCCGGCCCCTTCAAGCGGACAGAGGTTCAGCGCTATGAGGATCAATTTCTTTCCGCGCCCGGCGAACGCGAAAAAATCGGCGCACAGGTTATTGTCCTTGATTGTTCCATGCTGAGCAGGCTGGGCGATCTGGCCCCTCATCTGGAAGGATTGCCCCTGGCGATTATCGATCATCATGCTGCCGGGGAGATTTTTCCTTCTTCCCCTGAACTGCCGGTTTTTCTTGATCCGCACGCCCCATCGTCTACCTTCATGGTTTTTTCCCTGATTGAAGCGCTGGGGCTGAGTGTTTCCAAAGAAGAGGCTGATTTGCTTTTATTGGGCCTCTGCACTGATACGGGATTTTTCCGCCATTTGGACGAGGGCGGGGCCGAAACTTTTTTCATCGCGGCGAAAATGCTCCAGTCCGGGGCAAGCCCCAAAAAAGAATTTCAGGCGATAAACGGGGGCAAAAGTCTTAATTCACGGATACTGATGGGGCATATCCTTTCCCGTGCGGAGAGCCTGTATAATGGACGGCTTATTTTCACCTATGAAACCCTTGAGGATACCCGGCGTTTTGGTCTGGAGGGCAGGGATTCAGACAGCCTGTATCAGCTGCTGCAATCAGTTGCCGGAATGGAAGCTATCGTGATTGTCCGGGAGGAAACGCCTGATAGGTGTACGGTCGGTCTGCGCTCGCGGGACAGTCTTGATGTAGCGGCAATAGCCGCGGCTTTTGGCGGCGGCGGCCACCGGAACGCCGCCGGAGCCAGTGTCGCGGGAACTCTTTCGGATGTAAAAGAAATGGTAATCAAATCGTTTGCCGCAGACTTTGATTGATAAAAGCGCATAATTTTGTCTTTATAAATGTAATTTTTTTTCACTTATTATTATTTTTTTTCGCCCTTTTTTTGATATTAAAAAAAGGAGGAACTATGCAAGCGCTGATGTCTCTGAATGACCTGTATATGCAATTCATTGCGGGTCTGTTGTCAAAAAAAGAACTGGAGGGATTCATCTTCAGAACAATTCACGAAAATCTTTGCCATTACAATTTAGCCCACTGGAAAAGGGATGACTGTGATGATTTTCTGGCGTGGCTCTATCCCCGGATCAGCAGGGCCATTGATTCATATCATAACAACGGCGCGTCATTCGACAATTATATTGCCGGTATGGTGCGATGGTCCGCGAAAGAATACCGTGCCTGCATTGCAGATAACAATGTTTTTGAATATGCCGTCTGGATAGCCCGTTTCTCTGATCAATATGCGGAAGAACAGGAACCCGGATACAATGTTGAAGAACCGGTATCAGCAACAGCCATTGAACAGACAAAGAATCCCCGCCAGCTTTTGATGCTGATTCT
>JAIRUN010000174.1 GCA_031254365.1 Treponema sp.
GCGGGAATGAAACTGCCTTCTACCGCTGTTCCGTTAACCGTCATTTTCCGGCAGCCGCCTTCGCGGCCTTCGGGGTTTTGTACCTTGATGTTGAGTTTGCTGCCACGGAATATTTTTTCCATGGTAAAACTTTTCCAGCCCGGCGGAATCGCGGGAGACACGCGCAGCCCGTCTATTTCGGGCCGCAGACCCAGAATACCCTCAACGCAGCCAACCATAACCGTGCTTGCAGTCCCTGTCAGCCAATGCACATGGCTGCGCCCTTCAAATGGGCTGTCCACGCTTTCGGTGAATTGGGAATAGACATAGGGTTCCAAAAGGCGCGTTTGTGCGATGTCGTTCTGCGCGGCGGGGCAGCTTTCAAGATAATACTCGAATGCGCGGCTGCCGCGGCCCAGCAGGGCTTCCGCCAAAATGATCCAGCCTTGTGTCTGTAAAAAGATGCCGCCGTTTTCTTTGGTGGACGGGTTGAACAGGAGCGCCAATGCCCCGTCAAACGCGTGCTTCCGGTACGAAGGCGACATCAGACGCACGCCGTATTTGGTATTAAGCTGTTCATGCACCAGATCCAGTATGGCCTTGCCGCGTTCTTCATCGGTGAAACCGCTGATAACTGCCCAGCTTTGCGGGTTAAGCCAGATATTGGCTTCCGGATCACCGGGCTTGCCTACGATTTCGTCCTTTTCGGTGATTCCGCGCACAAAGCGGTCAGTGCTCCAGCAGCGTTCTTCGATAATTGCGCCGAATTTTGACTTTAATTCCGTCATCTGTTTTTCTGTTGCGGAATCTTTTTTGTTTTTGGCAAAACGAATCATTATTTCAAATGCGTAATACAACTGGAATGCCACGAACACCGATATGCCGTTTGCTCCGAGCCTGAGACAGTCGTTCCAGTCAGCGTGAAGGCCCGCGGGCAGACCGTGTATTCCCAGATGATCCAGCGAAAAATCAATGGCTTTTTTTAGGTGATCATACAAAGGAGCCGAACCTGTATCGGCGTATGGTATAATTTCGTCTAACAAGGCGGCGTTGCCGGTTTCGGTTATATATTTCCACACTGTGGGGAACAGCCACAGCGCGTCATCTGCGCGGTAGGAAGGATGTCCCGTTCCCTTGCGATAGGATTCGTCTTCGGGTTTATCTTCATGGCCGGGATTATGGTTGTATTTAACGAGCGGCAGCGCCCCGCCGTGGCTTACCTGCGCGGAGATCATAAATTTTATTTTTTCAAGGGCCATTTCCGGGTCCAGATGAATGATGCCCTGAATGTCCTGTACTGTATCGCGGTAGCCGTAACCGTTGCGCTGCCCGCAGTAGATCAGTGACGCTGCCCGCGACCAGTTAAACGTAATGAAGCACTGATACGCGTTCCAGGTATTCACCATGTGGTTAAAATTATCATCAGGGGTTTGTACTTTCAGGCTTGATAACTTGCCGTGCCAGTAGGTTTTTAATTCGTTGATTTCCCTGTCGGGCAGGCCCTCGTCCTCATAACGCGCTATCAGCGCTTTTGCCGGTTCTTCCCGCTTCTGTCCCAGCAGGAACACAAACGCGGCGCTTTGGCCGGGCGCGAGCGTGATGGCCGTATGCAGCGCGCCGCAGGGATTCATATTGTAGTTGAGCGTTCCGTCCAAGCGGCCCTTTTCCACGGAGACGGGGTTTCCGTAATCGCGGTAATTGCCCAAAAAAGCGGCGCGGTCACCGCAGTAGCTCGTAACCTTTGCCCCGGAGAGACCGAAGAAGCGGGTTTCCACGCGGCTTTCGTTCACTGCATTCAGGCAGTTTTCGTTGATGGTCTGCAGAATGAACTGATCTTTGAAGTAGGTACGGGTGATAAATTGCGTATATTGCAAATTGACCTGATCCTGCTCATAAAAACTGTCGCAAGTGAGCTCGACAAAGCCAAAGACAGAGAGTTTTTTTGCCGCTTTGCCGGTGTTGACAATTTTTACCCGCCACACTTCATAATCCGCATTATGCGGCACATAATAGCAGGCTTCGGAACGCACACCCTTGTATTCTGCTTCCAGCACCGTATAGCCCGTACCGTGCCGGCATACCGAGTGGTATTCATCAATCGGCTTTCCCACCGGCTGCCATGAGGCGGACCAGAAATCGCCTGATTCATCATCGCGCAGGTAGATATAGCGCCCAGGCCGGTCCTGTTCGTTAAAGCGGTAGCGGATCAACCGCCCGGCCGCGCCGCTGCGCACGAAACTGTAACCGCCGGCGTTATTTGAAATGATAGCGCCGTATGCGGGTGAACCCAGATAATTCGCCCAAGGAGCGGGTGTATCGGGCCGGGTGATAATATATTCCCGTGCCGCCGCGTCGAAATGACCGTATTGCATGATATTCCTCCGTCTTTTTGTGACCTGCGGAAACCATGCCCGCCGGTTATTGATTCTACCAGTATATCATGATATATGCTGATACATCAATGCGCCGCTGTCTTGGCCTTTGTCAATGAAGTCAGATCGATCATTGTATCGAGCAATTTGTCCGTCAGTGTCAGCATTTCGGCATAACCGTTCTTTACCTTTGAACTTTGTTCTTTAAGACTGTCAAGCGAAGAAGTAATTTCACTGCTTTCCGCCGATAGTTCGTTAAAGGTATTTATCAGATGGGTTATGGTTTGCGCAAAGCCGTTTATCTCCTTGGACATTTCCGTGATCCGGCTGTCTGTGTCGCCGGATTGTTTCGATGTAATGGCTATTCCGTCAATGATGCTTTTCAAGGTCCGGGAAATATTCCGCGAATTTTCCCTGGTACTTTCTGAAAGACGGCGTATCTCATCGGCTACTACCGCAAAGCCCTTTCCGGCATCTCCGGCGTGGGCGGCTTCAATCGCCGCATTCATGGACAGCAGGTTTGTGTTAGCTGCAATTCCGCTGATTATCTGGATGGCGGAAGCTATACCGTCTACCGATTGAGAGATACCCTGAACTGACTGAATGGTTACCCGCATGGATTCCTGACTATGGGCGGCGTTGCCAATTAATTCCTGTATGGATTCCCGTTCCTTGCGGGAAATATCTGAAGTGGCTTTGAGCGAGCCTACCATTCTTTCGGTTTTTTTGGAAGATTCCTCTACTGCCACAGCCTGCAAACCGATACTGGCATTAAATTCATGTACCATTGTATTTATTTTTTCAATAAGACCGGATGCGACACCGATGTGCGCCATGAGCTGCCGGTTTAGTTCTTCTACTGCCATTTCTTCCTTGAGCAGCGCAAGAGTATAGTGGGCGCAATTTTCCGGCTTGTTGAGTTTGTTGTGAATTGCCGTTGCCATTGTCTTGCAGTTTCCATACCCGCAAGCTGTACAGTTATATAAATCCGCCGCGCTCATTTTTTTCAAGCTCCGGTAGATTTCATTCAGCTCATTTTCATTTGGATATTTTAGTGTATTATTCCCCGAAAGATCGCGATAGTCCCGGTTGTACAGGTCTTTCTTCCAGAATTTGTCCAAAACCTTGTGATATTTTGTGTATACCCATTCCCCTTTTGTGGGTCTATGGTATGCTTCAAGTTTGGCTCTGCGTTTGCGAATTGGGTTTTCAAGCACGACCGAAGGTTTTTCATTGTGCCCTGTGCCGGGGCCGCCGTTACAGCCCTTTTCACAGTTGAGGCAGTCTACCAACAGTGATAATTCAACATCGGTATCCAGCAGTCCGGACATTTCCTCAAGATATGGATAGATGGCATGTACCCCTTCAATTTTGTTGGTTTTCCGCCTGATACCCGGCACAAAACGCTCGGCAGTATCCATCAGACCTCCGGGAGAAGAGAATCCTACTGCCCGTTCCGCATGAGGCCCTATGTATTCTACTTCGGGAAATGAGGTAATATCTATGTGCTGTGTTTCACAGTGCTGCCTGAGGGCAAGCATGGTAACGTTGTAATCCCCAAGACCGGTTTCATCAAATTCCCGCCGCTTGGCAATGCAGGGAGAAATAACCGCTACTTTGTAACCCTTGTATTGAGGGTAATATTCGTGGACCATCCGTATGGTATGCAGCATGGGGCTGTCCGCCGGAGCCAGAAAGGGCAGCAGCTTTGGATAGTAAATCTGAATAAAGCTGACTATCGCCGGGCAGGGCTGGGCAATAACGGTACGGGGATTTTTTGAGTTGATGTAATCAAGGTAGGAAATGACCGTTAATTCCGCGCCGAAACTTACGTCAAACGCCGCTTCAACCCCTATCGATTTGAGCCAGCCGTTGAGATTGAGGAATGCTCCTGGGAAAAACGAAGCGATTGCCGGGGCGACCACGGCGATCATTTTCTCGCCTTGTTTCAAGTCTTTTAAAAAACGGGGGGTGTCATCAATAAGACTGCGGGCCTTGTGGGTACAGACAGCAATGCAGTGTCCGCAGCCGATGCAGAGGTTATGGTTTATTTGCAGTTTTGTCCCTGAACCGTCCATACAGTATTTTACCGGACAGCCGGTAATGCAGGCGTAACAGTTAATGCATTTTTCTTCATCAATGTGTATGACCGGAGTGAGCGCAGCATTTCCCATAAATTTCTCCTATAAACAGGGTATTCCTGGACCTTTTTACGATATTTTACAGTATCATTGTATTTTGGTATTATACACCCGTTTTTGTCAAGGATTTTTTTTGTTTTTTAACAGATATACTTTTAAGCGGCTTATACCCGGTCTAGGCTGGCTTTTGCCTGACAGAAGCCCTTCCTAGCGTTTATAGGGCTCGGCAATCTCAAAACAGTAATCGCCGAGCTTTTCGATGCGGCGGACAAGATCGATAAAAAGCAGCTCTGTTCTGACATCCTTGCCCGCTTCAATGCGCTTTCGGCTCAATTTTTGCAGTTTTTTGCGGTCTTTATCAATACGAGCCTCAATTTCAACGACATGGGCGGTCTGCTCCGCTGTCGGGCGCTGACTTAAGTGTTTCTGCAAAAGGCCGAGAAATTCCTCAACCTGACCAACATAGGGGATCAGATCGTCCATTTCCTTATCCGCAAATACGTTGTTTTTGCGCACGCTTTTTTCCAAAAGCCGGCTGAGGCTGTAACATTCATCGCTCATTTCCTCAATGTTGGCGATAACCCGCAATAGGTACGAGATGCGGATTTCCGACTGGGCGTTAAGCCGCACACGGGTACATTCAATCAAAAAGCCGCTGAGCGCCTCCCGCATTTCATCAATGTATGCTTCCTTTTGTTCCAATTCCGTACAAAGCGCGGCGGTATTTTCCGAATGCTTTTTACCGCCTTCACGCAGGCTGCGTAAAGCGGCGGTAAACCGGGAATACATGGACGAGACAATACCGGCCATATCACGGATTTCTTTTTCAGCGCGCAGGATACTGAACTCCGGCGTATTGGTGATGCCGCCAGAAATTGAGTCAAACTTATAATGTACGGCTTCCTCTTCACTTTTATCGGGTACAATAAACGAAACCAGTTTTGCAAACTGTTTAACAAAGGGAAGAAATAAAGCCGCATTCGTTAAATTATAAATTGTATGAATCATGGCAATGTGCGTTGTTATCGCAATGTCGTGAACACCCCCGGTAACGGTTCCCGGCGTTACAAGATCGACAAGCGCGAGCAGGGGCCGCAAAAGGGGCAGCGCCCAGCAGGCACCGATTACATTGAAAAGAATGTGCACAAGGGCGGAGCGTTTTGCCGCGGTTCTCGCCCCGATTGCGGCTAACGCCACGTTGGTGGTAGTTCCGACATTTGCCCCGAGGATAAAACCGGCCGCCATCTCGTAACCCACCATGCCGTTATACGCCATTGTCATGATTATGGCGATTGAAGCGGTTGACGAATTGATAATCGCGGTTCCGACCAGGCCCACGGTAAAACCGATCAATACGGACAAAACACCCCAATCCGCCCATTTTGCTATCACGGTAATATCGAAATCGTTCCTTACGGGATCGAATCCCTGGGTGAGGAATTCAAGCCCCAGAAACAAAAAGCCGAAACCCAGCATTAATTCGCCGATACTTTGGTACTTCCACTTTACAGAACGGAGGATAAACCCGATACCGATTGCCGGCAAAGCCCAACTGGAAATATCAATTGAAAAGCCGAGAAAGGCCACAATCCAGGTGGTAAGGGTTGTCCCGATATTCACCCCGAAAATCACCCCGATTGACTGGGTAAGGGTAAGGAGCCCGGCGTTCACAAACGAGACAATGATAACCGAGGCGGCGGAGGAAGACTGGATAACAGCCGTAATCACAAAACCGGTGAGCATCCCGACAAAGCGGTTCCCAGTCATGAAATTCAGGGCCTTTTTCATCCGGTCCCCGGCGCTCTGCTGCATCCCGTCACTCATCAGTTTCATACCGAAGAGGAACATACAGAGACCGCCCGCCATGCGGAGCAGCATCGCTACAATTGCCATATTATTATGGTAGAGGGGGATTGGCAAAGATTCAAGGGGAATACAAATGAAAAATGAAGAATGAAAAGTGAAAAATGGAAGACAAGTCCTCTTTTTATTGTTCATTGTTCATTGTTCATTGCGAGGACTTGCTTTTCCCTTCCGTAAAATG
>JAIRUN010000188.1 GCA_031254365.1 Treponema sp.
ATATTAGCTATTGAGTTGATTATTGAAATAGTATAAGGCTCGCTATGTGCCGCTGGCCGCCCCTACCGGGCTTTCCCGAAAGAATTTGCGGGTATCCTCTAGTATTTTATGAGGCATACATCTTTGTTTTTGCTTAAGTATTTATTTCTCAATGCGGCAGGATTCCAGTTCCCGCAGTCTGGTTTGATCAAGTTTTATATGCAGGTTTTTTTCCTGGGTGGGGATGACCAGCCCTTTGGGGCCATTTTTTGCCCTGCGCAGATATTTGACCGGAGTGTAAAATAAATCCGCTTGGCCGCTGTTCCGGCCCTTTGAATAAAAAACCGCCAGATTTCCCGCGTCAAGCAGAATCTCCAAAGGAACAGTTTTGCCGGAACGCTGCTTGATAAACACATAGGAACCGGGAAAGTCCCGGACATGAAGCCAGAGATCATTGCCCTTAACGTGATGGCGGAGCAGGGCGTCATTCTCTGAAGCGTCCCTGCCTACAATGATAAGCCAGTCCCCGCACCTGAATGACAGGCCGGGCCGTTTTTTATCTTTTTCGATGGCCGGGCCGGATTGCGCGCCGCCTGTTTTGAGGAGTTTCGCCAACACAAGGGGGTTGGTTTCCGCAAGCAGCCGGGCCAGCTTGTTTTCCACTTCATGGAGTTCAGTTTCTCCGGCCTGTATTTCCGCCTGAATATTGGCAAGGCCGTTTTTCGCCTTGTGGTATTGTTCGTAGTATTGCTCCGCCTGTGCCGCCGGATTTTTATGCGGATCGAGCTTGATACGGATTGATCCTTCGCCGTAAAAATTTTCCGCCTCAAGCCATGCGCTGCCCGGCTGTATCGCGGCGGCATTTGCCAGAATAATGTCGCCATACTCTTTGAGTTTTTCCGCATTGGAGAATTCAGTTTCCCTTGCACGCAGCCGTTCCAGCGCCGCGGTGATCCGCCCCATGCTGCCTTCGCAGTTCCGTCGGGCCTGCTCACGCAGGTTTTCAAGAGAAAGCGCGCTGCCCTGTTCCGCATAAAAAGCATCGATCTGTTCGTTAAAAGTACCGCCGTTACTGCCGGGCAGTTCCCGAATTTCATAATTGCGTTCAGGTTTTACAGATGTACCGGCGGCAGTTTTTTCAGGCTCATAATGGCCGCCTGAGACTTCTCCCTTTTTTGGAAGGCGGCGCATCGCGTCCAGTATGGTTCCGTTTTCTTCGGTAACAATACAATTCGCCGCGTTTGACCAGAGCCTGATGTATACCTTGAACCGGCTTTCACCCCGCCGCACTACAAGGCGTACAATGCGATTATCTCCCAACTGCGCCGCTTCTTCTATCCGTCCGTTTACGATCCGTGAATTCAGAAACTGGGCGAAACGCAGGGGCTTGTCGCTTTTGGGAATGGGTTTGAAACTCTGGTGAATCCGGCAAGCGCCGGGGCTGAGGGCGATGAGTATATTTTTTGTTTCACCCTTTTTGTGTGTCCGTAAGCAAATCACATCAAACGCGCTTTGTACGGCATCCTGAATCTGCGCGCCGCAGAGATCGAGTTCTTCCAGAATGAGGTTTATTTCTTTCCAGTTCAGGGACATAATTTCGTATAACGGTTTCTACAATTCGCCGTGCAGCATTGAATCATCAATGACGATCACCACCCGGCCTTCGCGCAGGAGCCTCCGGTTTTCTTCGGAGGAAAGTATCTGTAATGCGTCTACACGGTCGATGATGGGATCAGTGGGCTGTGTGCCAAAGATACCCCGCGCGAAAATTCGCAAGGGTCTGTCACCGGTAATAGCAATAACTTCAGCGGAAAGCCCTGAGGGGTTTTCCTGAAATATGCTTTGCACCGGGGCATACCGGACCATGAAACTTTTGCCAGGATCAAGCATATTCCGTTCATAAATCAGATTCATTTCGCTGTCCCAGACTTTGGGGAACAGACAGGGTGTTGGCAGGGCTGTACTTTTCATGCCCCATACAGGCAAAGCCTCATTTGCGATGATGATGATCCCGGTATAGACCGGGGCTGCGATAGGGCTTAAAATTCGCGGGGGTTCCGCCGCGAGGTTGTGGCGGATCAGCCGGGCGCTGATCCATTCCAGACCAATGGTATATGACGCGCGAAGATTATGGAGATCCGGTGAAAGCGATGGCGGTACACTGCGGGCCCGCAACGCGACGCGTTCGGTTTCCTGCAGGCTCCATTCCCCCCGCCGCACCAAATCCGCGACAGTTGACGAGGAATCCACTTGCAGTTTCAGGAGGCCGGGCAGAATAAGGCCGGGATATTCAGCGGTGATCAGCGCCTCGCCCTGACTTCTTCCGCCGGGCAGTCTAATATGTGCGGAGGCCATGTCCAGGGAGACCGCAGCATTGATCTCCATTGTATCCCACTCAAGCGCCCCAATAATACCAACCCTGGCCTGTCCAAAAACGGCTGTAGCGGCAAGCATCAATAAGGCCCCCAGCCCCGCTGTTATATTACGCATTTTTATTCCTTTTATTTTCAGTGATACACAACTGAAGAAATTCAGAAATGTATGCCCAAATAAATTTTTACGGGGTGGCGGAGGTAAAAATGCCTTGCTTGCAAGGTGTTTTTGGCCTCCGTCAGGCCCCCAGGTAAATCATTGGGTATACATTTCTGCCCTTGCCTTAGTTGTGCATCATTCTATTATCGGTACTTTTAGGACTTTTCCTTCGGGGAGAATTTGGTTAAGTTCCATGCCGTTTTCTTTGGCCAGACTTTGGGGATCAATGCCATAAAAGATCGCAAGGGACCAGAGGGTATCCCCCCTTTTGACAATATGGGTTCCTTCAAGGGAAAGAATATCTATATTTTTTCCCCCCTGATACGGCGCTATTGCTCCATCGGCTGGTATGATGATGGTTTCCCCTATTCTAAGGATACGGCTGAGGATACCGGGATTATGCTGCTCAATCAGACTCAGGCTTACCCCATAATGACGGGACAGGGCCGAAAGGGTGTCTCCGTATTTTACTACATAACGGGAAAAACGCAGGAGATCGTTCCGTTTCAGGACTTCGCTGACCAGCGCCGCCTGTTCCGCCGGAACCTTGAGCCGGTAGCTGTTATCTGCCGGAGTGATACCCAAAAGCAGTTCCGTGTTCAGGCGGCCCAGCAAATCCCGGTCTATGCCGGTTTCTGCGGCAATAGCGTCCAGCGATGCCTGTTTTCCAACGGGAATGGCTGTCCATTCAAAGACATCAGGCCAAAAATCAACGCCAAAACGCCGGGGCTGGGACAGAATATAAGCGACGGCCAGCAGTTTTGGCACATAGTGAATGGTTTCATCCCGCAGTTCCTTTTGTTCGCAGAGCCGCCAGTAGTCGCGGCTTCCTGTCCGCTGCACTGTCCGGTTGATCGCGCCCAGCCCGGCATTGTAGGCAGCCAGCGCCAGCGGCCAGTTTCCCAAAAAGCGGTAGTTTTCCTCAAGTTTTCGCAATGCGCTAATGGTGGATTTCTGGAAATCACGGCGCTCATCCATCATGTCATTTACTTTTATATCAAAGGGGGCGATGCTGTTCATCATAAATTGCCACAGCCCCACTGCGCCGGATCTGCTCCGCGCCGAGCTTTGGTAGCCGGATTCAATGACCGGCAGGTACAAAAGTTCAGGCGGCAGGTTTCGTCGGGCGATTTCCTCCCTGATAAAAGGCAGGTAGAGGCTTCCCTTTTGGAGAACCGAGTTGAGCCATGCGATTCCGCCGCGGCTGGAGTATTCGGCAATGTAGCGTTTGGTGAGCGGCTGTTCAAGGGCTTCGCTGGTCAGAAGCGGGTAAAGAGTGGCGGGTAAAGGATAGTGGGTAACAGACAGCGGGGCTTGTTCAGGCCGGATATTGCGCAGGGGACGGTTTATCACCGGGGAGGGCAGTGGCGAAACACCGCTTTCGTCATCCCCAGCCAAAAGACCGGCGACCATACACAGAAAGATAATCGCTGCCAGCAGTGTCCGCCCAAAGTGCGGGCTGTTCATAAGCATTAGCAGATTATTATAGAACATTGCGGCAATGTCGTCAAATTGACCGCTTGTATTTGTTTTGCTATACTGGAGCAATGACAGCCGATGAACTTCGTACAAAGTATGTAGAATTTTTTGTGTCCAAAGGACACGTTCAGATTCAGGGAAAGTCCCTGCTGCCTGACAATGATCCAACGGTGTTGTTTACCACCGCCGGAATGCACCCGCTGGTTCCCTATCTTTTGGGTGAGGAGCACCCCGCCGGAAAGCGGCTGGTTGATTATCAGAAGTGCATCCGTACCGGGGACATTGACAGTGTGGGCGATACCAGTCATTTGACCTTTTTTGAAATGCTGGGCAACTGGTCTCTGGGGGACTACTTTAAGGAAGGGGCCATTGAGATGAGTTTTGAATTTCTCACTTCCCCCAAATGGTTGAACATTCCCCCTGAAAAACTGGGGGTTACGGTTTTTGAAGGTGATGATGCGGTTCCCCGCGATGAGGAATCCGCCACAGTATGGAAAAAAATGGGTATCCCCGTAAACCGGCTCGCGTACCTTCCCCGCGCTGACAACTGGTGGGGGCCAGCGGGAAGCACCGGCCCCTGCGGGCCTGATTCGGAAATGTTCTACTATGTGGGGGAGGCTCCCTGCGGGCCTGAGTGCAAGCCTGGCTGTTCCTGCGGCAAGTGGCTGGAAATCTGGAACGATGTGTTCATGCAGTACAATAAAAACGCCGCAGGCGAGTATGTGCCGCTGACCCGCACCTGCGTTGACACGGGCATGGGCATTGAGCGGACAGTTACGATCCTCAACGGCAAGCAGTCCGTGTATGATACGGAAATTTTTGCCCCCATACGCGGCGCGGTGGAAAAAGCGGCGAACTATGTCTATGGTTCTGACAGCGAGAAAGACAAATCCGTGCGGATCATCTGCGATCATCTGCGGGCTTCGACTTTTATAATCGGCGACCCAAAAGCGGTCAGCCCCTCAAATGTGGGGGCAGGCTATGTGCTGCGCCGCCTTATCCGCCGGGCCGTGCGCCACGGCAGAAAGCTGGGTATTATCGGCCAAAGCCAGCAGGGAGAAGCCCCGTTCCTTCCACCCATCGCGGAAGTTCTTATTGAACAGATGAAGGGGCCCTATCCCGAACTGCTGGAAAACAGGGCCCGCATTATCGAAGAACTCAACCGGGAAGAACAAAAGTTCCTTGAAACCCTGCAAAAGGGCGAGCATGAATTCGAGAAGCTCCTTCCCAATTTATTGAAAGACCCCCGCAAAATCATGCCGGGCCGCCTTGCCTTTAAGCTGTACGACACTTACGGTTTCCCCATTGAATTGACCGAAGAACTGGCCGCTGAAAACGGAATGAAGGTGAACCGCCAGGAATTTGACGAGGCCTTCAAAAAACATCAGGAGCTTTCCCGCGCCGGAAGCGAGCAGGTGTTCAAGGGCGGCTTGCAGGATCACGGTGAAACGACCACAAAATACCACACGGCCACCCACCTTTTACATCAGGCCCTGCGCACGGTTCTTGGCGAACACATTGCCCAAAAGGGAAGCAACATCACCGCCGAGCGTATGCGCTTTGACTTTGCCCATCCCTCGGCCATGAGCCAGGAAGAAATCAAAAAAGTCGAGGATATTGTCAACGAACAGATTCAAAAAGACCTGCCCGTATCAATGGAAGTGATGGAACTTGACGCGGCAAAGGCCTCCGGCGCAATCGCCCTGTTCGGCGAAAAGTACGAATCCCAGGTGAGAGTTTATACTATCGGCTTACCGGATGTTTTTTTCTCAAAAGAAGTCTGCGGCGGCCCCCATGTGGAACGTACCGGAATTTTGGGGAAATTCAAGATACAAAAGGAGCAGTCCTCCTCGGCCGGAGTCAGGCGGATCAGGGCGGTTTTAGGGTAAAAGATGGCGGTAAAATAGTAGAAATTTGTTGCCTTCTTGTGTATAATTTGTTTTAGGAATAAGGATGATCATGAAACATATAGGATTTTTGGCGCTTTTTTGTATTTTTGGCGCAATATGTGGTTTTGCCCAATCGGACTTGCAGCCCGCAGCCATTGTCAACTTGATTAGAAGCGAGCCGATAACGGTCAAGCAGTTCCGTACTGAAGTAGAAAAAATGGAAAGGGCAGCCGGGCGGTCTCTGACTGAGCGGGAACAGCGGGATATTCTGGATCTGATGATCAATGAGCGGCTGGTAATTCAGGCGGCGGAGCGGGACAGGGTTACTGTTTCTGAAAGTGAAGTAAATCAGCAGATCAATCAACTAAGAGCCCAAATGGTTCAGACCATTGGCCGGCAGCCTACTGATGCGGAATTTAATCAGGCGGTTAAAAATGAGACCGGTCTTGAGATGCCTGCGTTCCGGGAACAAATGCGCCGCCAGCTTCTGGTTCAAAAATACCTTACTTCCAAAAAGCAGAGCCTTTTTGAAAGCATAAGGGTTCCTACCGAGCAGGACATACTCAACACATACAATCTGGCAAGAGCCAATTTTGTCCGCCCGGATACGGTACGCTTTTCCATGATCCAGGTTGCCTATGGTGAAAATGCCGCTTCCAAGCTCAGGGCCAAAGAATTGGTTGACAGGCTGGACAGGGAGATTGGTTCCAATCCATCTAAATTTGACGAAGCGGTTCTCCGGGGGCAGTCGCCCAATTCGGGCTATCAGGCCGGGGACGGCGGTTTTCTGCCCAGGAACATGGAAGCCGCGCAGGTTGTGGGTCCGGAATTTATCAATACCGCTTTTTCGCTCAGACAGGGAGAGGTATCCAAAACCCTGGAAGGCGCGCGGGGCTATCAGATCATCAAAGTTACCGAGACCTATGCCATGAAAAATCTTGAATTGGATGATATTTTTCAGTTGGGAACCCGGATGACTGTCCGGGATTATATTGGCAATGTTCTGCTCCAGGAACGCCAACAGGCAATCCTGACCCAGGCCACACAGGAGCTGGTTTCTGAACTGCGGGCCGGCAGAACCTTTCAGATTTTTGAAAGAAATCTGAACTGGTAAAGCGCGGGGAGAAATGGCGTCCCGCAGAAAAGGCCGGATACTGGCGTTTCAGGCCCTGTACTGCTGGGAGACTACCCATGTTCCGGCGGATGAACTTGCGGCCTTTTTATGGCTGGAAAGCGGCAAGAAGGCAGCCCTTAATGAGAGCGTTGCTTCTTTTTCCCGTCTCCTGATTGCCGGTACTATCGAGAATATCAGGGCTATTGACGATATGATTAAAAAACATTTGCAGCACTGGGACATTTCCCGCGTGGGCCGCGTTGATCTTGCGATACTGCGAATCAGCGTCTATACGCTGATGTTCCAGCCGGAAATTGCCCCTTCCATTGTTATTGATGAAGCCATTGGTATTGCGAAAGAATTCGGAACCGATGAGTCTTTTCGTTTTATTAACGGCGTGCTTGACAGTATACGCCGGACTCTGCAAGAGCCGCCGCAATGAATATAGAGAAAATCAGCCGCTTTATAAAAGAAAAGCGGGAGGCTTTGTTCAAGAGCGCTTTTTTTCAAAGCGGCCTGCTGCGGGGCAGCCCATTACGCATAACATTATTTTCAGGTTTAATGCTGGTGGTTTTAATCACCGGAATACTTATCGTGGTTTTTTTTACCGGGGGCAGATCCCGCAGCGGCGAAGGGGATGGTTTTTACCGTCTGCTGCATGAATATGACCTGGCCGCGGAACGCTATCTTGAACAGCGGGAATTTGAAAGCATGAACCGGGAACTTGATCGTCTGGAAAAAAAAGCCGGGGCTGTAGAATCCTGGCTTTCGGTTTTGAAACGCCGCAGACAGCTTGCCCATATCAATCCCCGGCTGGTTCCGGCATGGCGGCAGTCCGCGCGGCGGGCGGCGCTTGCCTATCCCTGGTCAGAGCCGGTTGCGGCGCTTGCCGCCGAAGCTCTGATCCATGAGGCTGCCATTACCCCTGAAGCAGAAACTGAACTGCGTTCATATCTCCGCCTCATGACTGATCCGGTTCTCAACCCCCTGCGTCTCAGTATCCATGTACTGCTGGGCGATCTGAAAAATCCTGAACGGGCCGCAACCCTGCTGCCCCAGGATATGACAATGGAGCAGTTTTCCGTTGCCCTGTGGCGGGCGACACTCCCTTCAGCCCGCGAGATTGAGGCATTGGCAACTGACTTTGCCATTGTAAAAGTCTTGAGAGGAAATATCTCCGGGGCTGCGGCGGAGATTCAGGGTATTCTTTCCGGTTACTTCACCGGCCCTAATGTTCCTCCGTCGGCTGATTTTGTGCGTTTTGCCGCGGAGTTTGCCTATGATTTTGCCGATCTGTCGCGCTCTGCGGAACTTTTTTCCCGGCTGCCAGGCGCTGCTGCCCTGAGCCGTCAGGCGGACGCTCTGTGGCTTGCCGGATATTCCGGCAGCGCCCGTATGCTCTGGACAATGCTGGCAACGCCGGAACCAGCGGCCAGCGATTCGGAATTGTCCGGCTTGTCCGACTTGTCCGCCGATGCCAATATCAGCGCCCGGAGCCTCTATAATCTGGCCCTGACTTCTGAAACGCCGAAAGAAGCAACGGTATTTTTGGAACGCCTTATCGCCCTGCGGGCGGCAAGCGGAAGTCCGGGCCGCATATACGGCTGTATCCGCTACAGCCGCCTTCTTAACGCGCCGCGGGCCATTGCGTTTTTGGAAGCCGGAAAAAGCGAAATCCTGCTGTCAAAAGAATCCGCTTTTCTGCTGGAACCTGAGTTTCCTGTAGAGGCCTTAATCGATCTGGAGATAATCAGGCGGCGGATGGAAATTGCGGAACAGGGGCGGCTGGTCGCTGAAACATGGCTGCTGCTGGGCCGTTATCCAAAAGCGGAGAGTCTGTACCGCTGGGCCGCGTGGTATTATAGCCTTCAACGAAACTACAACGAAACTGTTGTACTTCTAAAAACCGCGGCCAGACATCAGTTTTCCGGTGAATGGATACAGCTTCACGAAGCATTACAACTCATCCGGGAGGACAATCTGGATCGCGCCGGGGAGATACTCTCTGCCATTCCCGCTGAAAACGCGGACTGGCCGGTTGCCGCAAATCTGGGCCGTATTCTTGAGGTTGAGCTTTCTCCGGTCAGGGCCATAGAAAAGTACGAAACCGCCATTGCCGCGCTGCCGGGTAATCGTGAGATTGCCTCCCGGATACAGGTTCGCATTGCCCAATGCCTCAAATCAATGGGCCGGATCAGCGACAGCCGCCGCGTTCTTGAATACGCCCTTGACCTTAACCCCGATAATCTGAACGCCCGGCTGGAACTGAACCGGTAAGTTGTAAACTTGACCCTTTTGGCTATTTTTTGTATATTTGAAAAACGCAGTAAAACTCATTGGTTTTACAAGCGGTTCAAAACATACTTATTTTCTGCAATACGGAGGAAAGAAAGAATGAAAGTAAGACCTTTGGCAGACCGGGTTATGGTCAGGCTGGACAAAAATGAAGCGAAGACCGCCGGGGGGATCATTATCCCTGATACCGCCCAGGAAAAGACCCAGCAGGGTGTGGTAGTGGAAGTTGGCGATGACAAGGATGTAATCAAGGTAAGCGCCGGTCAGAAAGTGATGTACGACAAGTACGCCGGTTCCCCAATCAAGATTGACGGTGTGGAACACCTGATCCTGAAAATGTCCGACATTATCGCGGTGGTAGAGTAAGTCCGCATCACCCTGTTACCTGCACGCAAGCCCGGCACTGCCGGGCTTTTTTTGTATGCAGTTTAATGCAATGAAAGCTGCCCAAGCTGCCCGCACGCGCCCATTATGCCCCGGCCCCTGCGGAAGCGGCGGGTAACGTTCAGTCCCAGCGATTCAAGCCGCTGGATAAAGGCCTCTGTTTCCCGTGTAGAAGGAGGGCGCAGGGGCAGGCCATCCGGTTCCAGCCCTTCAACCGGATTCCATGGAATAACGTTCACCGCCGCATCCAGCCCTTTTGCAAATTCCGCAATGGATACCGCGTCCTCGCCGCGGGTGTTTATGCCCCCAAGCAAAACCACTTCCAGCGTTATGCGCTTGCCGCCCTTGCGCTGATAATAGCGGAGGGCCTCTTTGACGGTATGCAAGGGCTGTGCGGCTGTTATGGGCATGAGCTTTTGTCTGAGGGATTCATCCGCTGTTGTCAGGGACAGGGCCAGCCGTATATCCGGCCCCTTATCAGCAAGATCGATAATGCCCTCCGCTATGCCGCAGGTGGACAGGGTGATCCGCCGTTTGGAAAAATTCATTCCCTGACCGGAAGTAATTATTGTCAGGGCCCGGCGCAGTTCCGCCAGATTGAGCAGGGCCTCGCCCATGCCCATAATGACAATGTTGTCGATGACATGGCCGGCGGTTTTGTCTGCTGTGGCAGTATTGTTCGCAGCCGCTGTGAGAAACAGCAGCTGTTCCACAATTTCGGAGGAACTCAAATTGCGCAGGAAACCCAGACTGCCGGTTTTGCAGAATACGCAGCCAGCCGGACAGCCGGCCTGTGTGGAAATACAGGCAGTACGCCGTCCCGCGCTGTCCTCCAGCAGCACCGCCTCGATTATTGCGCCATCAAAAAGTTTGAGCGCCAGTTTTATAGTGCCGTCTGTATCTGTGTAAGTGTTTTCAACAGCGCTCAGGCGAATCGAAAAACGCCCGCTCAGTTCTGTGCGCAGCGGCTGCGGCAGGCTGCTCATTTCATCAAAGGACACTGCGCCTTTGGCTATCCATTTGAAGATTTGCAGGGCGCGGAAGCGGGGCAGGGGAGCGAGCAGTTCAGCGAGTTCATTTAGGGGCAGGCCGCAGAGGGCTGAGGAGGCCATACTCAGATTTTTTCCAGCATCTCGACAATACTGGCATTACGGATTCCCAGTTTTTGAAATTCTTCAAGGACTTCCTGTGCCTGACGTTTGTCGCCTTTTTTCAGATAACAACCGGCCAGTTCGATAAAGAGACGGTAGTTTCTGTTATCCTGCTGTAACATACGTTTGATTGAGGCAATGGCATCATCATAATTTTCTTTGGCCTTGGAAATCAGGGCCAGACCCAGCACCGCATAGGTGTCAAATTCGATGTTCAGGGCCCGCTCGTAGTAGACCTGGGCTTTTTCATAATCGCCCATGCTGCGGTAAGCGTCTCCGGCGCGGGTCAGGATTACCTTGTTCCGGGGGTCTTGCTCCAGAATACGGTTCCAGTAGTCCAGGGACAGTGTCTGCTGGTTCATGCCCCGGTAACAGTCAGCAAGGCCGAACAGGGCGTAAAAATTATTCGGCTCTTTTTGCAGGGCCTTTTCAAAATGGGGAACGCCTTCGCTGAATGTTTTGAGTTTGCGATGGCAGTTACCAATGGAAGTCAGTACCCGTATATCGACATTCTCCGGATTCATGCCAAGCATTTTTTCCCAGTAGAACAGAGCCTCCTGATATTCCTTGAAATCGTAGTGCAGATGCCCCAGGCCGATGATGGCGTAGGGGTTGTTCTCTTCCATTTCCAGCACCCGCAGGTATACGGCTTTGGAATGTTTGAAATTGTGTACTTTGCGGTAAGCGTCAGCTACTCTCGTAAGAACCGTAATGTTTTTATCGTCATGCAGCAGATACTGCTCCCAGATTTCAATAGCCTTGGCATACTGATTGAGGGCCTTGTAACAGTCAGCAAGGCCGAACAGGGCGTAGTTGTTTCCCGAATGATGATTCAGGCAGCGCTGGTAATATGATACTGCTTCCCGGCAGGCCCCGCGTTTGCGGGCGGCATCTCCCATACCGACCAGCGCGTAGTTATTGTTCTTGTCTACAAGCAAAATTTTTGTAAAGCAGTCAATGGCCTCATCGACTCTGTTTTCTCTGAGGAATTGATATCCCTTTTTGGAGATGTCAGAAATTCCGCCGGTTTCCTTCATGCTGTCATTTTGTTCATAGTTGCTCATCAAAAAGGCCCTCTTCTTCATGGATTAGATTCTGCAATATTCCGGCAAGCTGCATAACCAGTGGCTCATACTTGCTGCGAGCAGGCGCGATCCAGTACATTTGCAGGGCATCTATCAGCCGGTCTTGTGAACGATAGAAGTCTCCAATTCGGGAAAGACCATCTGAATATCCAGTTGTCATAAATATTCTGCGGGCACTCTCGATATCTCCGGAATTGAATAATACATTTCCTTTCCGGTTTAGAGCGGCTTTCTGCGCTCTGTCCATTGACGAGGGGACAGTGGTTTTTATAAACACATTGTCATCTTTGAATTTTTCGAATATTTTTTTATGATTCATAGTTTATAGGGCCGTACCCTGTCAATACAATAATTATATACCTTCTATAAAAAAATAATCAATATTTTTTTTCTGTTTTGAAGAAATCGACAATTGAACGTCCATATTCGCGGGAATCATGCCTTGTCAGACAGTTAATATCTTCTTTTTGAAAGTCTTCACGTTGTCGATGCATAAGTATTTTGCTTTCATTCGAAACCAGCGGCGATGCGGCTATATTCGACAATAATTCCCACTTAAATTGGTAAGGAAATGGAGGGTCCAGAAAAATAAAATCAAAATGTCTTTTGGCCCGTTTGACGTACAATTCCACGCTGATAAAATGGCAGTTGATCCGTACCGGGGCAATGGACACATTGTGCAACAGGGTCTTTCGCTTGAGGGGATCGCTTTCCACCGCCTCAATATAAGCCGCGCCCCTGGATGCGGCTTCAAGGGCAATAATCCCCGAACCGGTAAACAGGTCAAGAAAAGAGCATCCCGAAAGATCCCCCAGACAGGCGAACACCGATTCCCTCATGCGATCCATGCTGGGTCTGATGGTTCCCGGCGGTACTTCCACCTGTCTGCCCCGCAAAGAACCCCCGGTGATTCTCAATATAAAGAACCCTAAAAAGTTTGAAGCAGGCCGTTTAGTTCCGCCGAGCTGACCACCGGTTCCATCTGGGACTGTTCCCCCGGAATGATGGTTTCGGCAATGTTTTTTTCCCGTGTTGCGCTTGAACTCCTCAGCACGGCGATTTTTCCCCGTATTTGCGGAAACTGCGCCGCGGAGAATGGGCTGCGGTCGCCGGAAAATTCCGTAAGGAGCAGGTTAAACTGCCATTCAAGATCGGAAAGTTTGTCCAATTCCCCCTGCCGGTCACAGAGGCTTGTATTCTCAATAAGGCTTGCCGTAAGGATTTCCAGAATACTGTCGATAAATTCCAGATCATCCAGGGTTTTATCGAGAAAAAGCTCCGGGCCGGCATCAAGGAGTATCAGGTCCCGGACCATCCTGATCCGCATATTCAGAATGAAAATGGCATCCTCTAAATTGATGTATTTATCCATGATTTTATTATCGGCCATTTTTGGGCGCTTTAGCAGGGCAAATGCTGCTGCCCTGCTACTTCAAATAGATAAAATTCGTTTCCGCGCCGTTCAGGTTGTCGTAATACACATTGGTAAAATCCCAGCGGTTACGCAGGGCCCAAAAACTGCGGGAACGCATAAGGTATATCAGCGGACTCTGTTCCAGCAGAATGGCCTGAAACTCATCCCAAATAACCTTACCTTTTGCCGGGTCTATGGTATAACAGCCTTCGTTATACAGATAATCAATACGGGCCTCCCATTCGGTGGCGGGCTCCTCCTGATTGGGATTCCACAGGTGGAGGTTGCCCGATGAGGACCATACGTTGCTTCCCTGACTGGGAAAAATGTTCGAGCCTGAAAGTCCCATTATCATGGAATCCCAGGTAAAATTTGAGAATAATTCTTCCACCAGTTTCTGGAAATCCATGACACGGATATTCACCTTGATTCCCATTTTGGATAATTCATCCCTGATAATCGAGGCGATGTCGTTATTTATGGTACTCTCCGAGCGGATAGCAAGGTCAAACTCTATGGCGCGGTTTTTCGCATCGCGCATGATCCCCCTGCGGTCCCGCTTGATGTTTATTGAAGCGAGCAGTTCTTCCGCCCTGACCGTGTCATAAAGGTATTGCAGACTGATGGCGGGATTGTAATAAGGGTTGGGTTCGGGGAAGATAGTAAATTTCGGTTCGGACAGCCCCCGGTAAACCTGAGCGTTGATCCGTCCCCGGTTAAGAAGGCAACTCATGGCTTGCCGGAATTCTTTTTGAGTGAACCATTCATACTGGGGCTTTTCTTTATTTTGAGGATTTTGGTTAAAGGTCCAAAAGTTTGCGGAGAGCGAGCCTTCGGCATTGAACACGGTATATGTCCCGTCATTCCGGTTCACGAGGCTGTCCAGGTCTTCGGGCCGCAGCCGGTATGATTCGCTTTGACCTTCCCTGAACAGCAGCAGTTGGGTATTTTCATCAGGGATGATCCGCACGATGTTCTCTTCGATGTAGGGGAGGGAAAGGCCGTTTGTGTCTTTGCGCCAATAATCGGGATTCCGTTTGTACACCAGTCGCTGACCGGGGGTATACTCAACCAGAAACCATTCGCCCATTGAAGGAATTGTTTTGGGATCAACGGCCACGCTGAATAAATTTTTTACGCCGTCAACGCCGCCCTGAATTTTCGCCGGCTCGTAAATGTGCCGGGGGCCAAAGTCCATGTTAGTCGATAAAAGGGGTTCCGCTACAATCCGGGGGAAATGAAAGGCAAAGCGCCGCTCATCGATTTTTCGTATATCCACATGGGCCTCGCTGCCGTCAGGCATGGTGAGGAACTGCTGATAATAGGAAGAACTCCCCATAGCTTCATCGCCTGAAATTTCATTGTACCAGAAGATCACATCATCACTGGTTACTTTTACTTTTCGAGCCGATTCGTAATAGCTCCAGTACAGATCATCCCGCAGGGTGTAAACAACCGTAAGGGTGTTTGCTGTTTCATCAACGAAAATATCCGGTGAAGCGGCGTGGGCTTTCCATTCACGGGCTACTACATCGTAGTCAAGGAGGTAATTGTGCATACTGCTCATTACCGCGGTTGTGGAACTGTCCTGTTCGGCTATAAGCATATTAAAACTTTTCGGGTCTTCGGGCATTACCGAATGCCATGTTCCGCCCAATCTGCCGGGCGCGAAATCTTCACCCCGCCAGGGCTTGCTTTCTGTTTTCGCCAGAATCGCTTCAAGCCCTTCGGCATTGAGGGCCTCAAGTTCTTCAAGGGAGAGTTCCTCATGTTTTGAGCAGGAAAAAAAAGCGCAGCACATACAGAGCAGCGCAATGATGGAAAAATGTTTCATGGTTTTATAGTAAAGGCTGTGGGGCGTGGTGTCAATTATGCTAAAACAGCAGGGCAACTGTATTTACTCTAATGTGGCATATCCCGTCCGAGGGGAGTCCGGCAGAGCGGCTAGCGGCAATGGCAAAAACCTGGAGGAATCTGCCTCCACAGCCCACATACGGCCTTTTTTCATACACGAATTACCTTACTGGTTCGAATATCTGGTATGTTCTCTTGCGATATGCGCCGTGCGTTATTTAGTCTACACACAGGATATGCCTTTGTTCACGGGTCTGCTCCGGCAGAGAATACCAGATAGTTTTTACCATTGCCGCTAGCCGCTCTGCCGGATCCCCTCAAGCGGCTTATACCCATTACTATAAATCAGGGTAAATGCGGTTGCCGGATGTAATTCGTGGGGGAACAGGGCCAATCTTTGCCCCATTCCCACTACAATTGGTAGCCGGTAATCTGCCTTACCATAGATACTGGCACTCTATTTCATATAAAATAAATTACGCTTTTATTCACAAATTTTTATTTTATGTTTGTAAAATTTCATTAACTTTGTAATATTTAATGAATTTTGTAAAAATAATTAAAATAACGCATGATAAATTTAGTAATATTTATATATATGATTTGTATGCGACTGGACCCGAAAACGCTGGATGGCAGAATGGTCGCAATATATGTGGGAAACAAAAAAAGGAACGGAAAATGAGAAATGTAAATTTTGCGAAAAAACCCGTGTTGGTGTTTTTACTGCTGTTTGCGGCCGGGGCCGTTTTTGCGGATGACACAGAAGACGCAGATGAACAAATACCATTGCCAAAAAATACGATTACCATTGATGTTGGGCCGACAGCTTATTTCCTCATGCTTACAGGAATAATGAACCTGATCGATCCTGATTATTCACCATTTGCTATTGGAATTGCCGCCCAATATGAGAGACAGATAACAGAAAAAGTAAGCATGGCAGGACGCTTTGAGTATGGCATGATAGACATGTCGGATAATGAGTCAAAATGGTATATGTCTTCAATTTCGGCGGAAGTTCATGGACGGTATTACCCCATGCAGGGCACATTTTTTCTGGGCGGGATGATCGGTTATGCGAATGTTTTTATGGATAATTCTACCGTGGATACTGAGAGAAAATCTCTAGCGCATTATTTTAAATTTGGCGGAAAACTGGGCTGGCGGATTGATTTTGGCAAGCCCGGCGGGTTTGTGCTTGAACCCGCGCTTGGTTATTACGGCGCAATTGGGACGGCGTTCAAAACAGGTTACGAAAAAGATTTCCCGGTACTTGGCAATTTGCTCAATCTATTGAACAGCTATCTTGCAAGGGGGCTGTTTATAGAAGGCCCGCGCCTTTCCCTGGGCCTCGGTTACAGGTTTTAAGAGGAAACTACCCATGTATCACAATGTGGCAAATATGCGATATCATCAAATGCCTGTACCGTTACAGTACCTGCCAGCGCTATTCCGGCAGGATCATACCTGTTGATCCGGTAACAAAAGAAGCGGTTGTTTTTTTTGATCATTTTACTATTCCTTGTGATTCTTTGCTGACATTATATGCCGGTAAAAACAGCGGCAGCATTTTTTATGCTTACTAATATGCTCTGGGATATTTTTCTGATTGTTTTTTATTCGCAGGTTATCCTGAGTAATGCTAAAACAATTCGCCCGGCATGGCGGATGTTTCGCCGGTTTCGGTTGTACTCTGGGCCTTGCCTGATTTTTCCGGCGCGGCAAGCAGTGCGAGAAATCCTTTCTCGTCAATAATGGGAATTCCCAGATCGCGGGCTTTTTTGTTTTTTGCCGAGCCGGATTCGGGATCGTTTGTTACAAGGTACGAAAGGCCCTTTACTACCGATGATTTCGCGGAAGCGCCCAGCGCTTTGATTTTCTCTTCGGCCTGCCCCCGCTTCATTGAGGACAGTTCCCCGGTAAAACAGAAGGAAAGGCCGCGCAGGGGAAGGGACTCTTCAGGCGGGGGCAGCGCAATGCTGATAATGCCCGCCCCCAGCACCGCGTCCATTTTCCCGGCAGTTTCCTTAAGACCGTCCGCTATGACCGCCGCGGTAATTTCCCCCAGGCCATAGACCTCCGCAAGGGCTTGTGTTGATGCGGCGCGGAGTTTTTCCAGTGTGTTGAATCCGGCGGCGGCGACTTTTTCCATGGTGGTTTCGGCAACTCCCTCAAGATCAAAACCCGCGACAAAAGCGGCAAGGGAAAGTTCCCGCTGCGTTTGAATGTGGCGGATCACTTTGGCCGCAGAAAGTTCTCCCATGCGCTCATATCCGGCAAGTTCCTCTGTGGTGAGCGTGTAGAGTTCGTGTATGTGCCGCACCCGCTCCTTGTCAAAAAGCTGGCGGATTAGTTTTTCTCCCAGTTCCCGGATGTCCAACACGGATATCCATTTTTCAAGCCGGTGAAGCAGACGCTTGGGACAGGCCGCGTTGGGGCAGTACAGGCGCGTCCCCGCGTCTACCAGATCGGAACCGCATTGCGCGCAGCGGCTGGGGAATTCAATTTCTTTAAGAGAAGAATAAACCACGGAGGAACACGGAGTTTTAATAGTGTTTTTGTTTTCTCCGTGAAACTCCGTGGTAAGATTCTCCGGCAAGGCGCCTTCCGGGGCAAGTCCTTCAATCTTGGGAATGATCTCGCCGCGTTTTACCACGCATACTGCCGAGCCGATTTTCAGGCCCATGTCGCGTATCATGCCGGGGTTGTTGAGATTGGCCCGCTGTACCGTGGTTCCGGCAAGGCGCACCGGTTCAACAATGCCGATAGGGGTGTAGGTGGCCCCGGACTCGCTCCACTCCACGGCACGGAGTATGCTGAAAGCGGTTTCCAGCTCAAACTTGAAGGCAATTTGTTTTTCAGGGCGCGGGCGGCGGAGATCGGCCATGTCGGTAACAATGTCTTTTACCACGAGGCCGTCAATGTCAAAGGGAAGCTGTTCACGCATGGCGGCAATTTCCGCGCGATAGGCGATGATGTCTTCGGCATTACTGAATGTTTTCCCCGGTGTGGTTTCAAAGCCCCGCTGTGTAAGCCACTTGATTTTTTGCACTTCATCCTGAAAATAACTGTCATCGCTATTTGCCGCCGCGTCGTACGCAATGAGTCTGAGATCCTCGCAGCCAATGCCGTCCTTGCGGCGCATGATCCCATTGGCGGCGTTGCGGCAGTTTGCCTTGGAAGCGTACTTGTTCTGCCAGACCTCGTGAGTCATTACCACTTCTCCCCTCACCCCGCCGGAAAACGCGGTATCCAGCTTATGCGGTACGCCTGCCATGCGCCGGGCATTGGCAGTGATTTCATCGCCAACGATTCCATCGCCGCGGGTAATTGCCCGTACCAGCGCGCCTTTTTCGTATTGCAGTTCAAGGCTGGCTCCGTCCAGCTTGTACTGGACAAGGAGTGTTGGCAGCCCCATTTTCAGCGCCCATGCGCGGAATTCTTCGGGGTTGGCGGCCTTGTCCTGACTGCCCATTGGGATCAGGTGTTTTGCTTTGGGAAAACCGTCAACGTTGTCCGCTCCGATTTTTTTGATAACCGGGCTGTCAGGGGCAATTCTTTTCAGTTCATCCCATAGCAGATCGAATTCGCTATCAGCTATTTCCGCTTCGCCATTGTAATACGATTGCTGATATTTCTGTATCAGTCCCTCAAGCTCCGCTATTCGTGTGTTTGGATTAGTTTTCATACGCTATAAAAAATAATTCCCTTACCTGATGATTTTGTTCAAGCCCCTTGCGCTCAAACTTGGTTTGCGGACGCCAGGGCTGGGGCTGGGCAAAGCCGTCGTATTTATTACGAAGACACATGACGGCGTTTAATTCATCCAGCGCCTGAAGCGCGTAATCCTCCCAATCGGTAACCATGTAGAGATAAGCGCCGGGCCGCAGCGCGGCGGCCAGTGTTTCCGTAAAAGGCCGTTTGATCAGCCGACGCTTGTGATGTCTTTTTTTGGGCCAGGGGTCAGGAAAAAAAATATGAATAGCGTCCAGAGAGCGGGGAGGAATCATCTTTTCAAAAACTTCCGCCGCGTCATGTTCAATGATCCTGATATTGGCGAGGGAACGCTGTTCAATCTCCCAGAGCAGCCGCCCGATGCCGGGCCGGTGTACTTCAATGCCAAGATAATTGTTATGGGGATTTTCCGCGGCAATAATTGCGGTGGCAATACCCATGCCAAAGCCGATTTCAGCAATGACCGGATGAGCGTTGCCAAATACCGTTTCAAAATTGACAAAGCCCGGCGCAAAGGGAATGATACATTGTTCCGCGAGTGAATCGTATGAACGCCGCTGGGCAGCGGTAAAGCGGCCCGCCCGCAGCGCGTAACTCTTAATGCCCCGGTCCATCAGCGAACAAAAGCCGCATTGGTAAAAGCGGAAGTGAAATACCCGGCATCCTCAGCCCAGAGCGCAACAGTTCGCGCGTTTGAAGGAAGATTCAATTCCCCAACAGTGCCTGAAAGGCGGGAAAGTGTTATGGTTGAAATATGGTTCCCCTGTTCATTGTAACAAACCAGCCGGTTTTCAGGATATGCGGAATCCACCGTATAATTGCCGCCGCCGATTTCAAGGGTGGGGAAGGGGAACCGGGGTTCTTCCGGCGCGTCAAAAGTGAAAGTCCGCTCCGAGCGTTCTCCCCCCTTGTTTACCAGTACCGCCCGGAACTGACCCCTCGGCAGACTTGCGCCTTCATCCATAGCAATACTCCGGCTGCCGATCCATGTATTCCCGTCATGCGTATATGTTACCCAGTCCGCGCTCGTGAGCAGCCAGCGGAATTGCTCCCGGTCATGGTACAGGTACAACTCATCAAGATTTTCAATTCCGTCCTCATCTTCAGGAAGAATAAAAAAAGAAAAACGTTCCTGCGGCCTTACCCTGTCCTGATAATATGTCAGCGCAATAAAACCGTAGCTGATCTTCGGTTCAGTCCGCGTACAGGAAATCAGCGGCGAAAGAAAACCCGCCGCGCAGAACATGACAACCAAAATATTCTGTAATTGTTTACGCATAATCATTCTATATATGATACTTTTGATTCCTCAAAAAAACCTCTCCGTTCAGGGGCTTCATCAGGAGTTCCGATAGCAATAACATTGAACGGAATTTTCGGTTCCGGTATATTAAAAAGCTGGCGGATGGAAATGATCCGCTGCTCTCTGGGATAGACACCGCACCAGCAAGTGCCAAGGCCCATAGAAGCGGCCTCAAGGAGTATATTTTGCGTGGCCGCGCCGCAGTCCTGGGGAAAATAGCCCACAGGATCGCCGGTTTGCGGGACCGCCACCACAATAATAGCGGCTGCCGCGGTTTGGCACATCATCGCATAGGGATGAACCCGCACAATTTCATCAAGCGTTTCCCTCCTGGTAACCGCGATAAATTCCCAGGGACGCGAATTACAGGCGGACGGAGCCAGCATCGCTGCTTCCAGAAGCCGGTTAAGCTGTTCTTTAGTAACCGGTTTATCAGACTGATACTTTCTGATACTGCGGCGCTTTTCAAACAGTACGTTCATGCCGTTATTTTTTCAGATTTAGCCCTGAAAGTCAATGGGGCTCTTACGGTCTCCCATAAGATTTAATAGACCGGTCCTGTTCCAGGCTTAACCATATTTCGAAAACATCGCAGGCGTAATTAACCGCTTTTTCATTTGGGTTTTTATGTCCTTTGATATAATTGCCAATTCCCCAGTTGTACGCAATGCAGACCTGCCACCAGTTCCAGTCCGCGTAATCGTAGTATTCTTTCAGCAATTTGCAGCCGGCTGTAATGTTTGTCTCAGCGCATTTCCATTCGTCATTAAACCATGAACTGTTTAATTGCATTAAGCCGCCGTCAAAAGTACCGTCCGCGTTATGTCCGACAGCATTGGGATTTCCCTGGCTCTCTTTTATTATAATTGCCGCAACCAGGTATGGCGGTACATCATATTGAGGTGCTATCAACAGTATCAGTTCCATTATCCATGCTGCCAGCATTGTCGCCCCAATTATTTTGTTTTATTTTTTCGCCATTTATTAAATTTTTTGTAATAATTTGACTTTTTATTTGCATTTAACATTACGTATAACAAATAACAGGTCATCGCGGCTATAATAAGGCACATAATCAAAAGCAGCCAGTCTGGGTTTTCATTCGTAAGTGTAATGATCCTCATTATCGCGGTTTGCGTATTTTTAATTTTCAGTTCAATTGTTGTGAATAACACTAATATAAATTTAGCGCCACTAACTTTTTTTGCAATAATTATATCAACGATATTTGGTAGTTATTTCGTATAAGTTGATGAAAATTTTAATAATCTGACAATATTGTTATGCAATTAAATTTATAAAAAAAGAATTATTTTCATTTTTACTATCAATTATTTTATTATTTCAAAACAAACAGCTTTTCTTTCATTGCAAAGAATATAGCTTACAAATGAAAACAGAGATAGATGTCAGGGACGGGTGTCAAACAATACGCTGCCAAGCATTTTATGCCGTTTTTTCTATGATTTGCGAAATTTAGCAAGCCTTAATTGCCATTTTTGTTCTTCGAAAAGGTAATATTGAACCATATGTACTTGTACTCTGTAACAACTAAAACTTTACTCTAGCAACCGTTCGACTGAAAAATCATTTCTGACACTTTTGGTCATGATTCAAGCTGTTTTTTCTCCCCTGCCAGGATTGACTTGGGAAATGGCGAAGTGGTAAAATAAGGAAAGGAGATGAATAATGAAATTTGCACAGGTACTAATAATTCTTATACTTGGTATTGTTGCCGGTATAGCCGGTGGCTTGTTTATAAGCAACAATCTCAATTTTGATTTTTTTAATAAAGAAACAAGTATGAATATTACTTCAACTGTTAAGGAAATCCTGCCCAATGCAGAATATGCAAGTCTGGTATATCATTATAGCAGCGTGATTACTCATTCTGATTCAAATAAATTTTTCGACTTCAATATTCCTTTTACTGAAAAAAAAGCGATCTATACAATTGATGGCACAGTAAAATTAGGGTTGAATTGCAAGGATATAAGTATTGACAATCGGTATAATAACATAATTCTACGTATGCCAGCAATTAAGATTTTATCGCATGAAATGTTTCCTGAAACATTTAGCCTGTATGACGAGCAGACAAGCATATTTAACAGATATGGCCTGAAGGATGCAAATGATATACAAATGGCGCATAAAAAAGAAATGGAAGAAAAGGTTAGTAATAATTCAGGGTTATTTGTACAGGCAAGACAATCTGCTGAACAACAATTCCGTTTATTTATTGAAAGTATTCCGGGAGTAAAAACCCAATACGGTATTGTTTTTGAATGGCAAATGTGAAAGTGGTCGGTAGGGGAAAGCTGTATTTCACCATGAAGGAACCCGGATTGACTTGGGAAATGGCGAAATGGTAGGATGTTCAAGAAGGAAAAAAGATGTTCTCAGGGTTTGAATTCGTTGTGATATTTATTATTTTGATATTGGGACTCGGTGTTGGTATATTTGTCGGCAAAAAACTGAAATTTCTCAGCAAAGAAACTCATATCAATATTACTTCAACCATAAAGGAAATATTACCTGTTTCTGAATTTGCGTGTCTTGTGTACCACTATCGTGATGTGGTCAAGCATAAAGACAAGGAAAAAATCTTAAGCTGGCTTACCGCGCCATTTACCGGAAAAAAGGCAATTTATACTATCGATGGTACTGTTAAACTTGGTTTTAACGGAAAAGAAATCAAAATTAAAACCTCATATAATAATATTGTTGTCTATATGCCAAAAATTACAATATTATCGCATGAGATGCATCCCGAAACATTTGAATTGTATGATGAACAAACCGGCTTATTTTCAAAATATACCTTAAAAGACGCTAACGATATTGAACTGGAGCGGAAAAACGAGATAGAATCGAAAATAACCAAAAATATCGATTTGTTCCGGCAGGCAAGAGAATCGGCAAATCAACAGTTTGCGTCCCTGCTGGAAAATCTTCCGGGTATTAAAGGAATGTATTCGATAGTTTTTGAATGGCCGCCGCTGACGGTTGAAAATTAAATCGTATTTGTTATCTCAAAGCGTGTCTCGTAACGTATTTGTGATAAAATAAGGGGTGAAAGAATATGTTTGTAATTCTCTGTCGGATGTTCCAGTTTATTTTTAATTTTGTGGCGAGGCTGCTTCCCTGGCGGAAGGCGATTCCGGTTGAGGGGCCGGGCAGTACCGAAAAAATTCCTGAACTGCTGGGCGAACAAAAGGTGAAAAGGCCCTTGCTGGTAACGGATCAGGGGCTGGTCAGGGCAGGTATTGCGGGCCGGGTTATTGAGGTGCTTGATAAGGCTGCCATTCCCTGCGTGGTGTTCAGCGATGTGGAGCCGAATCCTTCGGTGAATACGGTAAACGCAATTCAGCGGATGTATTTTTCCGAAGGCTGCGATGGTTTTATTGCGCTGGGGGGCGGATCTTCAATGGATGCGGCAAAGGGAGCGGCGGCCCGCGTGGTACGGCCCCGTAAAAGCATAAACCAGTTGAGCGGCCTCTTCAAAGTCCTGAAAAGGCTTCCGCCTTTTATCGCAATACCTACCACTGCCGGAACCGGCAGCGAAACAACCGTAGCCGCTTTGATCACCGACACGGAAACTCATCACAAACACGCCATATTGGATCTCTGCCTTATTCCCCGTTATGCGATTCTTGATCCTGAACTGACAAGGGGCCTGCCCCAATCGATCACCGCCGCTACCGGCATGGACGCGCTGACCCATGCGGTGGAAGCCTACCTCTGCTGGACTTACAATACGCGGGAAAGTATCCGCTTCGCCCTTGATGCGGTAACCATGATTTTTTCGAATCTTGAGAAGGCGTATGCCGATGGAAATGATATTGCGGCGCGGCAGGCGATGCTGTTCGCTTCGTACAGGGCGGGTTTTGCGTTTACCCGCTCCAGCGTGGGTAATATTCACGCCATCGCCCATGCTATGGGCGGTCTGTATAACACTCCCCACGGTCTGGCAAACGCCGTCATTCTACCCAAAGTGCTGGAAGATTACGGAAAAAAAGTGCATGCAAAACTCGCCCGCCTCGCGGAAGCGGCAGGGCTGGTATCCGGGACAGACACAAAAACCGCAGCCGAAAAAGCCCGCGTTTTTATTGATACAATTTACGCCATGAACGGGCGCATGGGAATCCCCAAAGGCTTTGACTGTATAAGGAGCGAGGATATCCCGCAGATGATCAAATGGGCCGGAAAAGAGAGTAATCCCCTTTACCCTGTACCGCTTATCTATAATAAAGAACGCTTCCGCAGAGTAATCGAAAGTCTGCGGTTATCAGGGAAATGAATGTCGTATAGCAGCGAAGTTGCACAGAACATAAACAGGCATATTGAACGCCTCATGCCAATACTGTCCCCGCTGGGCATTGTGCTGGGCTTCACCCTGCCCGGCATATTCATACATCTGCGCCCGCTGGTTCCCTGGCTCTTTGGTTTGATAACTCTTGCCGGCGCGCTGAGAATGCGTACCGCTGAATTCGGCACAACCATACGCAGCCCATTGCCCATACTGTTGTTTTTTGTCACAGGCCATATACTCACGCCGCTGATTGGATTTGCCGTTGCGTCCCGGTGCTTTAGCAACATGGATACTGTCGCGGGTTTTGTTCTGCTGCTTTCAGGCCCCACAGCAGTATCGGGTTTTATGTGGGTGAGCATATACCGCGGTGACAAGGCCCTCTGCCTTACTCTGATTTTGCTGGATACCCTGCTTGCGCCGTTTGTCGTACCTGGGGCCATTTCAATTTTGATGGGCGCACACATAACAATGGATATGACCGGCATCGCCATTTCCCTGCTCATGATGATAGTAATTCCGACCATTGTTGGCGTAAGCATAAACGAGGCCAGCCGGGGGAGTATACCCGCGCTTGTCTGCCCATACCTGGAACCATTTTCCAAAATCTGCCTGATGCTGGTTATCGCCGCCAATGCCTCGCCTGTCGCGCCCAGAGTTCGGCTTGATGATCCCGGCGTATGGGGTGTCGCGGCGGTCTGTATTCTGCTGTCGGTTACCGGCTTTATAATCTCGAAAGCCGCCGCCATTGCCGGAAAATGTAACGCCGAGAAGGGTATAGCTCTGTTTTTTTGCGGCGGTCTGCGGAACATCAGCGCGGTTACTACTATTGCGGTTACTTTCTTCCCCGAAGCCGCGGCCCTGCCTGCCCTGCTGGGTATCGTGTTTCAGCAGTCCATCGCAGCGGTAATGGGGAACATAAATTCGCGCCTCGACAAGAGGCGTTGACCGAAAAATGCAGCACGTTCTGCTAAAGTTTACTTCTGATTCTGCCGATAGTATAAGGCCATGACTATGCGCAACCTGCTTCAGAAAGGGGGTGAAGCTGTATTTATTTTGGTACTTTTTCTCTCTCTTGTTCCCGGCGGGGCAGGAGCGCAGGTCATTGCTTTGTCAAATCCGGAAACCGGAAGTAACCCTGAAACAATGATAAGGGAACAGGGCGGCCTGTTTCCCGGCGTGTATTTTACCGATGTCATCAATACTCTAAAGGAAGCGGAAGCGGCCCATCCCTACTGGGCGAATACCAGGGCCGAGATAGACGCAATTAACCGGGTACATTCGGATTACGCTTCCATTTTACTCAACAGTGACATTCTGGCATTTTACGGCCACCCCAGATCGCGTAACATGGGAATCCTGGGCCGTTATCCGATAGAAGAACTCGATCAAAGACTCAGCGCGCTTGCCGCTGAATACGAAGCTGAAAGCGGCGGGCGTACCGTGCGCAAGGCATTTTATATTATTTACGGAACTGTCTGGCCCGAAGGGGAAATCGGAATACTTGGTGAAGAAATTATCAAGCGGTACATTGATTATGCGCTGGAACACGACATTCTGATTTTCCTCGATCATCAGATAGGCCGCTTTGATCCGGTTGATTCCCTCAGGCGGATGCTTCCCTGGCTGCGTTACCCCAACGTACATCTTGCGCTGGACCCGGAATGGCGGACCACCAAACCGATGAAAGAGATCGGAAGCGTTACCGCCGATGAAATTAACCGGGCGCAGCAGGTCATGGAAGATTACATCATTGCAAATGATATACCCGGCGAGCGACTCCTTGTGATTCACCAGTTCAACTGGATCATGATCAGAAACCGCGATAGGGTAAGAAGCGATTTCCAGCGGGTGCGGCTGGTTCACTGCGCCGATGGTTTTGGCACGCCGCGCCTGAAACGCGCTTCATACGCCTTTAATGCCGAAGCTCAAAACATACCAATTAAAGGTTTTAAACTGTTCTACAACTTCGGCATTTCCGGCGCTGGTTATGATGAGCCTCTGCTCAGTCCCAAACAGGTATACGAACTCAACCCCCGTCCCTATGTTATTATGTATCAGTAATCCCCCCACTCCCTGAAAAAATAAATTTATGCTACAGTAACATCACAAGGGAGAAATATATGATCGAGCTATATAACTCAGGGGCGTATCTCATTCGGGGTTCGCAGATTATAAAAGATGACGCGGAAGCCGCCGCCAAACTGAAACAACTGGGGGTATCCGCCGCCAGAGATGAGGCCCGTAATGGCGCTATTTCCCAGGGGATTCTGTCGGCCCATAATTCGGGCGATGAGCAAAATCTCAGGCTGCGCTTTGATTCACTTACTTCCCACGATATTACCTATGTGGGGATCATTCAGACCGCCCGCGCCAGCGGTATGGAGAAATTTCCCATGCCATACATTCTGACCAACTGTCACAACAGCCTCTGCGCGGTTGGAGGAACGATCAATCAGGATGATCATGTGTTTGCCCTGAGCGCGGCGAAAAAATACGGAGGCGTGTATGTGCCGCCCCACCTCGCGGTGATCCACTCTTATAACCGGGAAATGATGGCAGGCTGCGGTAAAATGATCCTCGGTTCGGACAGCCACACCCGTTACGGTGCGCTGGGTACGCTGGCTGTTGGCGAAGGGGGCGGCGAGCTTGCAAAGCAACTAGTGGGCAGAACTTACGACATTGCCCGCCCGCCCGTGGTAGCGGTGTATTTGACCGGCGAACCAATGAAAGGTGTCGGCCCCCACGATGTGGCGCTGGCAATTATCGCGGCGGTATTCAATAACGGTTATGTGAAAAACAAGGTGATGGAATTTGTGGGCGATGGAATCGCAAAGCTGCCGGTTGATTTCCGCAACGGCATTGATGTAATGACAACCGAAACCGCCTGCTGGTCCTCCATTTGGCAGACCGATGATCAGGTGAAGAATTATCTTGAAACGCGGGGACGCGGCGGGGATTACCACGAACTCAAGCCCGCTGATGTCGCGTATTATGACGGCCTCATTTATGTTGATCTCTCAAAAATTGAGCCGTGTATAGCCCTGCCTTTTCATCCGTCTAATGTCTATACGATTAAAGAATTGCAGCAAAATGCCGCTGACATTTTGGCAAAGACCGAAGCAGATGGATTAAAAGCTTTAGGTGTGCCGGGTCTCAATCTGGGTCTCAAGGCAAAGAACCGTAATGGCGGAGTCTGGGCGGATCAGGCGGTAATCGTTGGCTGCTCAGGCGGCATATTTGACAACGTCATGGCCGCGGCGGATATTATCAAAGGCGCTTCTATCGGCAGCGGTAACTTTACCATGAGCGTGTACCCGGAAAGCCAGCCCACCTATCTGGAACTGCTGCGCAATGGCGCGGCGGAAACATTTATGAGCGCCGGGATTTTAATGCGGGAAGCTTTCTGCGGCCCCTGTTTTGGCGCGGGGGACACTCCCGCCAACAGCGAACTTTCGATACGCCATGCGACGCGCAACTTCCCCAACCGCGAAGGCTCAAAGCCCGGCGATGGGCAAATTGCGTCAGTGGCCCTGATGGATGCCCGTTCCATTGCCGCCACTGCGCGTAACGCCGGCAGGATCACCGCCGCTACGGAACTTGACATTCCCTTTGGCAAATACAAATTCTTTTTTGAAAAGAGCGTGTATGACAAGCGGGTGTATAATGGCATTGGAAAGCCCGCGCCGGAAACTGAACTTGCGTTTGGCCCCAACATTAAAGACTGGCCCGCAATGCCCGCCCTGCCGGAACATCTGCTCATTAAAATTGTCAGCTTCATCAGCGATCCGGTAACTACCACCGATGAGCTTATTCCTTCGGGTGAAACATCGTCATACCGTTCAAATCCCCTGCGCCTTGCGGAATTTACCCTGAGCCGCAAAGACCCCTCTTATGTGGGGAAGGCAAAGGAAGTGCAGGGCTTTGAAGCGCAGCGGCAGGCCGGAACAGCATCTGCTGAAATAGATGCAATGCTTAAAAAAATTCACAGCATTTCAGGATTCGGCGGAATTGGACTTTCCGGTGTAGGAATTGGCAGCGCGATTTTCGCCCGCAAACCCGGCGATGGTTCTGCCCGCGAACAGGCCGCATCCTGTCAGCGGGTGCTGGGCGCGGCGGCAAATTTCGCGCTTGAATACGCCACCAAGCGCTACCGCTCGAATCTGATCAACTGGGGAATTCTTCCCTTCATCATCAGTGATGAAAAGGCTTTAAGTTCAGGTACATATCTGTTCTTCCCTGACATAAAAAAATCCGTGGGGGAAAAAACAGAACACATCACCGGCTATGTGTTAGGCGATCAAACAGCGGAAATTACCGCGACACTTGGAGAACTCACTGAAACGGAACGGCAGATATTGATTGACGGATGCCTGATCAATTATTATGCGGCTGAAAACCGCCGGTCAGCTTCCTGAAAATTTTATTCAGGGCTTATGAGCTTTTCCGGCTTTATCGTCCACGCGTATCCGGACATCAGGCGGAACCGGCTCTACTGCGTAGGCCGCCTTGCGGACGGGCGTTCCTTTGCCGCGGTTGAGGAACACTGGCGGCCCTATATTCACATTTTTGAAGGCGACCGCTCTCGCGCGCTGCCCTTGCTTTCCGCATTGCGCTTTGAGGAATTTTCCTCCGAACTGGAAGCCTTTTCCGGTACGGAACCATTGCGTTGTCTGCGATTTTTCCGTTACGGCGACCGGTTAAAAGCCGTCAGTTTGCTGGAAGAAGCCGTCATTCAAAGCCCTGATGCCGGAATAAAACCCGCGGAACTTTTTCTGATTGAACGGCATATCCGGGGGCCGGTGATTGTGCAGGGACAGGATTCGCCGGGCAGACGGGTTGATCTGGTTATACGTAATCCTAAGTTTTTTGCGCCTGAACAAATGCTGCCTGAGCAGACCGCGCCTCAAAAGACAACGCCTCTTGAGGCGATTTCCCTGCGAATTGCTTCGGTTGATATTGAAACTGATGTAAAATCAGGTGTCATCCGCGCGGTAAGCGTGTCATGGGCAGATAATGTCGAAAATATCATTCAAGGCATAGTCCGGGTGGTATCCGGTGCCGAAAATCCGGCTTGTGATTTTATTTTTTATCACGTTGACGAAAAATCCCTGCTTTCCGCTTTTATCGAAGACATTCGCCGCGTTGATCCTGATGTGCTTACCGGCTGGAATTTTCTGGATTTTGATTTTCCCCGGCTGGCGGAACGCTGCGATTTTCTGGGCCTTCCATTTGTATTGGGCCGTTCCTCTGAACCGGCGAAATTTTTCCCCGGAGACGCGCCATCCAGCGGCTGGCAGTGGCGGCGCAGGTCAGCATCGGCCATTGTTCCTGGCAGGCAGGTTTTGGACGCATTGCGCATAATGCGGGCAGGAACTTTCGGCAGCACAGGCGGTTTGCGTGTTTCATGGGGAGATGAATCTGCCGCTGACTTTACACTGGAAACAGTGGCCCGAACCGTACTTGGAGAGGGAAAGATCGTCCATTCATCAGGTGAAGAAAAAATCGCCGAACTTGAAAAACTCTATACCGAAGACCCGCGGCGTTTTGGCGAATACTGTTTGCGGGACGCGGAGCTTGTTCTGCGGATTCTCGCAAAAACCGGCCTGTTTCGCCTGACGCTGGAACGTGCCTCATTGACCGGCGTTAGTCTGGACAAGGCGTGGACCAGCGTGGTGAGTTTTGAACGAATCTATGGAATGGAACTCAGGCGGAAGGGCATTGCCGCTCCTGCTGTTGATCCGGGGGCTGATGTTTCAGGCGCGGCCGGTGGAACCGTGCTTGATCCCATGCCGGGGCTTTTCAACAATGTGGCTGTTTTTGATTTTCGCAGCCTATACCCGACGATCATGCTGAGCTTTAACATTGATCCCCTTGCACACGCCCGCGCCGGAACACCGGGTGGCGCGGCTAACGACATGACAAATAACGCCGCGCCAATAATAGCACCTAACGGGGCGGCTTTCTCCCGCAACCCAGGACTGCTTCCCGCAATCATCGCCGAGTATTTTGCGGCGCGCCGCCGCGCCATTGATGCGGGGGATTCCATTGCCGCGCAGGTGTATAAAATTCTGATGAACAGTTTTTACGGCGTACTGGGAACCGGCGCGTGCCGTTACGGACGCACCGCGCTTGCCGGGGCAATCACATCATTTGCGCGGAAGTGGCTGCTCTTTTCGCGTGACTGGTTCAGCGAAAAGGGCTTCCGCGTACTGTACGGCGACACGGATTCCCTTTTTGTGGAGACGGATTTTAACGACAGCGCATCCTTTGGTGATTTTGCGGAACGCTGCGGCGGTCTCGCAAAAGAACTCAACAAGGTAATTGCGGAAAAAGTCCGCGCGGACTACGATCTGGAATCCCATATTGAGCTTCGTTTTGAAAAAGCCTACCGGCGTTTTTTGATTCCGCCCCTGCGGAATGTTCACGCTGATACATCCGAAGATTCTGAAGAAGTTTTGCGTAGCAAAACTCCACGGGGCCGGGCAAAAGGCTATTCGGGTTATCTGATTCATGCTCCTGGCGAATCCGGTGAAACCCCGCCAAGTGTCGAGGTACGGGGCATGGAAGCGGTACGCAGCGATACCACTCCTTTGGCCCGCCGCCTCCAGCTTGAACTGCTGGAACTGGTTTTTTCCGGCTGCAGCGAGGAACAGTTCAGGGCCCAGGTGCAGCAGACAATAGAAGCAATGCGGGCGGGAAAACTCGACTCCGAACTGGTTTACCGCAAGCGCCTGTCCCGCTATCCTGAAACATACACCGCGTCAACGCCGCCGCAGGTAAAAGCCGCCCGCGCTCTGGGCTGGAAAAAACGGCGGGGAACCGTGGAATACCTCTGGACAGTAGATGGCCCGCTGCCAGTATCCCTTCCCCACGGAGCGATTGATTATGATCATTATGCCGCTTCGCAGGTTTTTCCCCTTGCCCGTTCAATCGCCGAGGCAGCGCATTGGGACCCTGATTTTTTCGCGCAGGGCAGGGCGCGTTCCGGGCGCGGTGCGGAATTCGCAAAAGGCCAGATAGAGATTGACTTTTCGTGATTATTGTAATATATTGGTAGTATGAATCTGAAAACTGTACTCACAGCGGAAACTATCAGCCTTCATCTGAAAGGTTCCTCCAAAGATGAGATCATCAACGAATTACTCGATATATTGGTTGCCGCGAAGAAAATTCCGGACAGGGCAGCCGCACATAACGCAATATTGGAGCGGGAACAGAAGATGTCCACCGGCATGAAGCACGGCATCGCCATTCCGCACGGCAAGAGTCCTACCATTAGCGAACTGGTTGCCTGTATCGGAATTTCCGACCATGCGGTGGATTTTGATTCTCTGGATCATGAGCCCTGCCGGATTTTCATTATGACCCTTTCTCCGGTAGAAAAAACCGGTCCGCATTTGCAGTTTCTCGCGGAAATCAGTCTGCTCTTCAAGAGTTCTGAAAAACGCCGGGAGATACTCAATGCTGATTCGGCAGAAATGATTATGCGGATACTTTCCGAATAAATTCTACCTTTTAATTCTGTAACGCTTCCCGCGCGAGATTTTTGACCGCAGGGGTCCAATCCAGAGCGAGAACGGAGTTCAGGGCAGGTCTGCCTATCGCATTTTTGGTAGTCCCCAAAGCGGAGATGATCGCCCTGACCATATCTTCGTCCCCCCGTCTGATGTCGCCGATCTGCCGTTTGCCATTAAGCTCCATAAGGTATCCTGAAAGCAGCTGGGCGGCTTCATCAGTACCCAGAGAAGCAAGGGCGGCGACAACAGCGAAGCGTTCATCTTGATCGCCTCTGGTATAGGAACGATCCAGTGATGTATATACCGAATCGTCAGTGGTTTTATACTTGTTGATCATGGCAATCGCCATCTTCCTCATGCTGATAATCGTACCTTGCGCCTGCCTGTCGGAGGTGTTAACTCTCCAGCCTTCGGCAAGGGCCGCTACCGCTACGGATGCTTTTGATTCATTGGATACATTGACTCTTCTGGTTGAACCATCTTCTTCGGGAGCCTGGTAATTTTCAATGAACTGCAAGGCGGTGAATTTTTCCGCGTAATTGAAACTCGAACCTTTAACAACATTTATCATAGGGGTTGTGGGATCATCCATGATATAGGAAAGCGACCGTAAGGCCTGATTTTTGATCCGTGATGAATACCAGCCGGTAGCGGCAGAGAATACCGGAAGGATGCCATCGGGATCCTGATATTTTTCAAGGGCAATGATCGCGCCAAAGGCAATGCGTTCTCCATTCAGGACATCTCTGGTAGGGCCCGCATTGGTAGTTCTCAGAATCTGGATCACAGGGGGAAGATAGTCTTTCGCTTCCACTCTGCCCAGCGCTATCATTGCTTCGGCCTTTACCAGCGGAGCCGGAAAAACATCCACTAACTGCCAGAGATCCGGAGCGGCCTCGGTATATTTTTCATCACCCAGAAGCTGCGATATAATTATAGCCTGATCTTCGGCGGCATTTCTCTCGGTAGCGTTTCTGACAAGCCTGTAATCCGCAATCAGGCGGTGAAGTATTCTTGCGTAAAATTCCCCTGCTCCGGTCAGCCGAGCTTCCTTTATATTCTGCAGAATGACAAGCTGCGCCATATGGGTTGAGGTATTGCGGTAGAGCGTATCGTACATCATCACTTCTTCTGATTGGGCAAAAACCGTGGCCGCTGTAACCATCGATAGTACAAGAACAACAATAATAATCTTTTTCATTTTAACCCCTTTATCTGGTCTGTTGACCCGGTCCAAAGCTGTATCCATAGGCTATTCTCCGGGTAGACTTTCCCTGGATATTTTCGATAATTTTGCTGCGTAATAAGCCGTCTCTATACTCGTTGATTTCCTCCATCTGTATCGTACCATCCGCCGCGAGTATTTCCTTTTTTATTTCAAGCCCGTCCTGCCATGTCATTCTGATAGTAGAAGCGATCTGCCCTTCGGCATTATGTACCAGTTGTACGCTGAGATTGCCCTGGCTGTTGTATTGATATTCGGTATAACTGATCCTGTTTCCTCCGCTGTCTCTGGTTTCGGAACGGGTTATCCTTCTGTTATCAAAAGTATACACCGTTTCGGCCATTGTTATACCCTGAGCGTCCTTGAAGATCCGGCGTATCTGGTTTCCCGCGCTATCATAGGTATATTCATAACTGGAGATGGCCCTGTTTCTCTCATCAACTATTGCTTCACGCGAGAGTCTGCCTTGCGGGTTGTATTCGAATATCACGCTGTTTCTGATACGATTTTCAGCGTCTCTGGTGATTTTTTTGATCAAAGGGCCTCTGCTGTCCTGATAGACAAATTCGATCTGTTCCAGTATAGTACCGGAAGCGGAACGCCGAACTTGACTCTCTTCGCGGGAATAGGAAGCGTCCCAATAAAAAAAGATGACTTCGTCTATTCTGCCATTGGCATTAAAAATTGATTCCCTGGACTTGAATGCTTCACGGCCCTGTCTGTCAACAGAGACCCGAATGGTTCCTCCGGGTAATGGTTCACCTCCTGTTTGGGAATATACGCCAGCCGCCAGAAAAACGGCGCATATACAGAGAATAAACTTTCTCATTTTTTATACTCCCCCTTATACAGCAATATGCTATACTTCAATATATAATACCTCAATACTGAATATCAGACAAGCCTGAAATACCGGAGGAAACAAGGTGCGTATTATCAATAACAGAATACTGGACTCCGAGGGAAGAACCCTGATACTGCGGGGGGTGAATTTGGGAGGCAACTCCAAAAACCCCTTTGGTCCGCCGGGCTGGGGCTTGAGTCCGGAATCCCTTAAAAAACCCGCGGAAGTCTCTTTTGTGGGCCGGCCGTTTCCGCTGGAGGAGGCGGACAGCCATTTTGAGCGCCTCAGCCGGGCCGGAATGACCTTTTTGCGGCTGGTAATTACCTGGGAGGCCCTGGAACACGCAGGCCCCGGCCAATATGACGAGGCTTTTTTGGCCTATCTGCGGAGAATCCTCCTTGCGGCGGAACAAAAGGGCGTTTCGGTTTTTATTGATCCTCATCAGGATGTGTGGAGCCGCTGGACCGGCGGCGATGGCGCACCGGCCTGGACAATGGAATTACTCGGCATGGACATTGAAAAGCTGGATACTACCGGCGCGGCCATTACCCGGCAACGCTACGCTGAATTCCACAAAAGCCACAAACACCCCGAAGGAGAGTCCTTTCCCCGCATGATCTGGCCCAGTAACTACAACCGCTATGCAGCGGCCACCATGTTCAGCCTTTTTTTTGGCGGAAAAACATACGCCCCTGATCTGAGAATCGAAGGCGAAAATGTCCAGGACTGGCTGCAGGGCCGCTACATTGCCGCTTTCCGCCACTGTTACCGCCGCCTGAAAAACTGCGCGGCCATTGCCGGCTGGGGCGTGATAAATGAGCCTCATTGCGGTTTTATCGGTTACAGAAATCTGGAGCAAACGGAAAAACCCATGTTACCGTCCGGGCCGCGGCCCAGTCCCTGGGATACCATGCGTTCCGCTTCCGGTTATACGGTGAAAGTACCGGTACATAATTTACTTGGACAGCAAACTTCAAAACACGAAATTCTTAACCCCGGCGGTCATTCGCTTTTCAGGGAAGGCTGTGCCTGCCCCTGGAAGCAGGCCAGGGTCTGGACTGACGAAGGAGATAATCCGCGCTTGCTGCGAAATGATCATTTTGCCATGTTTGAGGGACGGCAGGCGGACTTTTTGAAAGATTTCCATAAGCCCTTCACGCTTCGTTTTATTGAACAGATGAAAGAAGCGGATGAACATACATTCTTCTTTATTGAGGGAATGCCTCCGGGATTGAAGGGCTCGGCCCATCCCTCATGGGGGAAAAATGATCCGCCAAACACGATCAACGCCTTTCACTTATACGATGGTTTTTCCCTGTTTACCAAACAATTCCGGCCCTGGTTTACGTTCAATCCTGAAAACACAAAACTGATTGCGGGCAGGGAAAAAGTACAGGTATTTTTTAACGGATGTCTGGCAAAAGATATCAAATGGTCCAATGAACACATGGGCGGGATGCCCTGCCTGCTTGGTGAATTCGGACTTGCCTTTGACATGAACAACCGCCGCGCTTTTGCCAATGGAGATTATTCCCTGCACGAAGAAGCCCTGTCCATGTATTACAACGCAGTGGATGCAAATCTTCTTCATTCAACAATCTGGAATTACACGGCGGACAATACCAACAAAACCGGCGATGGCTGGAACGATGAAGACCTTTCGATTTTTTCAGAAGGAAAGGAGCGGGCCATCGCGGGCTGGAAGCGGCCCTATCCCATGGCTACTTCCGGTCAGCCGCTTTCGATACACTGGGATCGCAAGCGGGGCATTTTCCGTTACCGCTTCAATGCGGACAGCGGCATTGCCGCGCCTACGATTATTTATCTTCCGGCGGAAAGGTTCGGGCCACAGGCGAACATTACCACCGTCCTGCGTTTTGAACACCGGCATGAGGAACAGCGGCTGCTGGTATTTAACGAGGGCCGCGGCGGTGAAACGGAACTGACAGTTTCTACATGAAGATGTTCCACAACAAGCGGATAATTACTTATTGACAATACTCATTTCAGGATATAATGTATTATTATCCATATTTAATACATTGAAATATAAATTGATAAAATGATATGACAAAACATTGGAGGAAATAAATGCTGGAAAAGATTGAAATAAAAGAATTAATATCTGATGATATTAATGGGAGTTTATTGAATAATTTTGACAGGTATCAGAAAGTAACAAGACACTGGAAAAATAAAAACGGAGAATGGATTTTAATAGATGAAGAATATGTTGTGGATTGGGACAGAAAGAAAAAAAATAATGTAGTGAAATTTTTCTTAAATACGATAAAAGAAGGGAAAGGTTATATTTTTGGGGCGTATGAGAAAGAAGAATTAATCGGATTTTCAGTTTTGTTAAATAATAAATTCGGAACAAATGAACAATACAGTCAATTAAAATATTTGCAGGTATCATACGGTCATAGACATCAAGGAACAGGTAAAGAATTATTCAGACTATGTGTAGAAAAAGCCAAAAAGATTGGTATTACAAAGATATATATTTCGGCAAATGATTCAGAAGAAACACAAAAATTCTATTTGGATATTGGGTGTAAAGACGCGGAAGAAATAAATTCAAAATTGGCGGAAGAAGAACCGTATGACAGACAAATGGAATATGTTATAGAATGAGAAAACTACAAACGATCAGCTAATCTTTCAATCATCGCTTCAAAACCGGCGGCATCAGCGCGGGCCAGCCGCACAAAAGAACCGCTGCCGACTTTTCCCAGCACCTGCTCCATTTCCGCCTGATTGCGGAACGTGGCCTTTTTAAAGGGATCGCGGAAATCCTTTGCTCTGGTTTTGTGAATTTGACCGCTGATCCAGCGCCGGATTTCCAGTGCCGCGGCAAGTTCCTTTTTGAAACTGGCGGCATCTAACGGAGCGGCATCAGCGCGCAGCAGGGCAAGCACAGCCCATGCGTGGCGGGCCCTGTCCATTGAATATGCCTCCTGCCAGAGACCGTAGGCGCGGTGGATTTCATTCCAGTCTTGATATTTTCCTTCGCCAATATCTTTTCGCAATTCATCCACCCGAAAGGCCGGAGCGATTTGCCCGCCGATATTAACCCATTCCCGAATCCGCTGTTCAGGCGCGGCAGGGCCAAGCAGATCCATGAGACCTCTGAAATCAAGATCAGGCTGCGAGTCTGCAAGCGCGGCAAGGGTTTTTACCGCATAGTAACGGAGCATCTGGCGGTAGGCGGCAATAGCCTCAAGCGGTTTGAGGATCACCTGTCCCCGCTTGCTGTACTCAAGATGGCGGCAGGGGATCATACGGAGTTCCACGCTGCCCGCGCCCGTCATATCTCCGGGTGAAAAACCCGCTTCGCCAAGCCAGCCGTCCAGGAGCGACAGGGCGGAGATAATTTCTTCCGCTGTGTCAGGCGCGAGATAGTCAGATTCAATGTGCTGTATTTTAATTTTACGCTGGTCGCGGCTGCGGGTTTTCCATGAATTCCGTTCCAGCGCGTAGAGATTGTGAATCCAGTAATAGGCGGGCATCACTTCAAGCCGGTTCTTGTGAACATTATTATTTACAAGGGAGAAGGGCAGGGGGATGTTGAGTTCAGAGGGGTATTCGCCCTTGGCAATGATCACAAAGGACGCGAAACAGCTTGAGTGTTTCAGGCTTACCGCCAGTCCCGGCCAGAATCCCCGCTTTGCCCGTATTTCGCCGTCATTGGCCCGGCTGTTGTGGTTGCTGCCAATGGTGGCCGCGGCGGCTATGTTTGACATTCCCTGAACAAGACTGGCGATAAGAAAGGAATTGTTGTGGTGCTGTTCATGCACGGGGAAGATCAAATTGTTGAGCGTTTCGCAGCAGGACATGGTTGAATTGTCGCCTAACACCGAATGTATCAGCCGCGCCCCGTATTTCAGATTACAGTTTCTGCCCATGACAAAGCGTACCGCTTTTGAACCGTAAAATATTTTTCCGCCATACCCTATAATACCGTTTACCAATTCCACCCCTTCGCCGATTTGGGTAGGCTCGTCCGCAGAAGAAAGGATCGTCAGATTCTTGAGTTTGTTCGCGCCCTTGATGTAGGCGCAATTTCCTATTGCCGCGTCTTTGATAATGGCGCAGCTTTTAATCACCGTACCTGACCCTATTGTCCCGTAGCAGCCGCGGCTGCCGCCGTACTGTTTCTGGGTGATCTCTTTCAGTTTGTCCGTTAATGCCGTGTCATCGCGGTACGCGGCCCAGAGAAAGGCATCGGCGGTGATCATGTCCTCAAAAGGCAGAATTGATCGCCCGCCCGCCTCGTTCATCACATCGATACATATCCGCACTTCTTCTTCCTCGCCATCCTTGACAACGCCATTGCCGAATTTCGCGTGATTGGTGGCCTGTAGTTCATCAACTTTGGAAAGTATGCAGTTATCGCCGGTGATGTAATGGGAAATGTACGCGCAGTCCTGTATGACCGTATCATCGCCGATGTCGCAGGAAATTATTGTGCTTGAGCGAATCCCCGCCGGTACGCAGAAGTCGTGATATTTGAGCAGCACATTCCGCAGGGTTCCCAACCTGACAAGACCATAAAAATTCGAGCCGCGAATCAGATCAGGTTCAAAGGGATCGCACACAAGAAAATTATTCCAGTTGGGACAGTAATTTCCGTTCTGTGTCAAAATATCAATTTCATGGGATTTGAGATTCCGCCAAGGCCGCTCAGTCTGCTGCGCGTTACGCAGCCAGTATTCATCAGCGCCCGGAGGCAAAAAAGAGGCGGGAATAAAATCATAGCCGTAACGTTCAGGAGATACTATGTTCATTATCAGGCTTTCACCCTTCGCAGCCGCACATTTTCAATATCGTTACTGAATAGTTCCCGTATATCGTTTATTCTCAAAGCCATCATAGCCATGCGGTCAATGCCGATGCCCCACGCCGCGACCGGCACATTCACTCCCAGGCTGTCGGTAACTTCCGGACGGAAAATACCGGAGCCACCCAATTCAAACCAGCCCAGTGTCGGGTGTTTGATATGCACTTCTACCGAAGGTTCGGTAAACGGAAAATAACCGGGTACATATTTTACTTCATCCGCTCCGGCAACCTCACGGGCAAACATTTCCAGCATACCGAGGAGGGTGCGAAGGTTTACATCTTCGCCTAACACTATGCCCTCGGTCTGGTAAAAATCAGGAAGATGACTCGCGTCAACCTGATCATAGCGGAAGCAGCGCACAATGCCGAAGTACTTGCCGGGGACTTTCGCGGCAGGCAAAGTTTTTGCGGAAAGCACTGTCCCCTGCGAACGGAGAATAAGCCGCCGCGTAAACTCACGGTCAAAGGTATAGTTCCAGCCCCGGCTGCCGGTTTTGCCGCCGTTTTCATGTGCGGCGGCGATGTTGGAAAGCCAGGGTTCTTCGATAGCTTTTGCCTTTGCGAACCCATCCGGGTTCGATGGATTTGCGAGGCGGTATACATCGTGAATATCTCTGGCTGAATGGAACTGCGGCATGAACAGGGCATCGGAATTCCAGAACTCGGTTTCGACCAATGGGCCGTCAAATTCTTCAAAGCCCAGAGAAACCAGTTTATCTTTTACGTTCTCAAGAAATTTCGCGTAGGGGTTACTGCGGCCCGGCGTTAACCGTGTGGGGGGCGTTTTAACGTTATACGATCTAAAAGTCTTGCCTTTCCAGCTTCCGCTTTCGAGCATTTCCGGCGTAATGGTTCCGATTTCGTCACCGGTGATTCCGGCGGCTTTGAGCGCGGCGGCGGTCAATGCGGCGGGAACGGCGCCGTCCTCCGCCGTGGTAAAACCGTACACCACGGTTTCGCGGTCTATCTGGCGGAACGGCGCATCGGCGGCTCCGCGTTTTTTGGCATGGTTCGCGATAATAGCTTTTTCTTCGTCATTCAGCGACGCCTCGGCAAGCAGGCCGCCGGTTGCCGCGATTTTGTGCAATAAGCCCCGGATAAGGGCAAAACGCTTAAACACCGGATTCTTTGCCGGGTCCTGAATCGCGTCCAGCGGAAAGGTGAGTGTAACATTTTTTTGCTCGTCCATTTTCAAAGCGCCGAGTTTGGAAAGACTGCCAAACGCGCTACCAATGTCCTTGTTTTCCATGCCCAGCGCCTGGGCAATTTCCGGCAGTTGGGGGCCGCTGGACGGTCCTTGGCCGCTTTTTGCTTTTTCCATACCTTGTCGTATCAACTCAAGGATTCGCTCTTCGGGGCTACCCTTCTCTTTCCATTCGCTACCCAAAACGGTCAACTCGTAAAAAACAGCCGTCTCCCGCCTAAGTTCACCGACCAGACCCTTCCCCGCCAGCCAGGACAGCGCCTGATTGCCGTTGCCGGGCTTGAAGTCAAGCTCTTTCTCGACTTTTTCAATGGTCAGTTCATCGCCCTTCTTGTACGAAAGGAGAATCCGTATTTCCAGAGGATGCAGATTTTTTACCGTGTTTTGAATGTCAACTGCCATATATTACTTTAGCCCCTTATTGCGTCACCGCAGATGCGGCAATCTTTTCCCGAACCATATCACCGATAATTTGCGTAGGTAATTTGTGGGCTTGAAGCGCACGGCTTACAATATAATCAGCAGAAGCCCTATCCAACACGTCAAGCAATTCCCTCTGGCGGGTAAAATAACCGCCTTTTCTGTTGGGATCAACCTTAGGTGGATTTTTTGTAAAAAAATCATCCCAATATTCGGCTTCTTCGTCAGTCATTTCAGACATAGGATCCTCCTACTCCTTGAGCAAAGGCAAAAAAATATTACGACACGGCTGAGCATGAAATACATTCAAAGCGCCGTCTTCCATTTCATTATACATGATTTCAAGCAAATTTCCAGCTAGGTCTGTTCCAAGCACAATATACTTGTTTTCATAACCCTCAAGCGCCCCTTCATACCA
>JAIRUN010000060.1 GCA_031254365.1 Treponema sp.
AAGCCCTATCTGGCCTTTAACCCGCTTATGCCCGTTTTTGTGCCAAACGGTTTCTCCATTGACCGCATCTGTCAGTTCAAAGACGAAAACGGCGGCCTCCCGCCGCTCGGTTCCAGCATGTATCTGGAAGTATACTACACCAATGCGGACAAGACTCAGCAGATTTATATGCAGGTACGGATGATGAATGAGGAAAGCGGGTTTACCGCATCCGCCGGCCCTGATATGCGGTACATTACCGTAAACGGGCACAAGGGCGTTGTTGACGGCAATAATGTGCATGTGGAAATTGACGGTGTCATGTACATGATTTTGGCGGGCAGGTCAGACGGCGTAACGCAACAAGATGTGATCAAAATGGCGGAAACGTTGAAGTAGACGCTGGGGGTAGGGGTGACTGTCCCCTACCCTACATAATCCGCCAGTCTTCGATAGCACTGGTTCACGATATGCTTGATCCCGATATCAACATCATCACCCAGATCATCGATCAGCGCCTCAAGGCTCGACAGGCTCTCGTTAAGGCTGGTGTGGAAGCCCCGCGAACATTTCAGCCAGTAATTGCTTTCGCCATCGGTAAAGAGGGCGAGAAAGCCCAGCTCTTTTGACCCTTTCTTCCATAATGCGGGCTTTACCAAATCGTCCAGATGTTCCAGAAGCGCGGCAAGGTCTTTGCGCGAATTGAAATTTCGTTTGCGGGGCCAGTCGCGCTGTAGCCCCTTGTCCGCATCCAATGTTGGCACAAGCGAAAGGATCAGTTCGAGTTTTTCTCCGGCAAGCAGGCTGTAACGTTTATTGACGATCACCGTCCCCTTCAGGCCCTTGTAAACCGTTTCAGCGGGAATGTCGTCCTGTATTGCCGCAAGCTGTTCCCAGGGGAGGATTACTGTTTTCTTTCCTTTGAGAGAGGTGATCTCGAATACCTCGCCCGCGATTTTAATATTGCTGGTAAAATCCCGCGCCTTTTTGAGCCGTTCCCGCTGCGGCCTTGCCGGTCCGTCCGGCCCGGCGTTTTTTCCGTATTCGGCAAAGAGGCCGGGCCTGATCCGTTCCAGCACTGCCCGTGAAAGGGGAGAAACTGACATGGCATACATCCTCGTGGTACGGACGATTTCACCGGCCACAATGAACGGCGGATCAGTGCGGAACATCACCGAACCCGGATGAATGATAATCCTGTCCTGAGTCAGGCTGCGGTATGAGCCAGCTCTGCCCCGGCCTTCGCGGGCGCAGACAAACTGTATCATGCCCCGGCCTATGCAGCAGAGGTAGTCATCGGTTTTGCTTCCTGAAAGCGGCCACACGGAGCGAGGCACGGGAATTTTCTGCGCAGCGAGAATTTCCTCAAGTTGGGCCACTACATTCACGATTTCCGCCATTGCCCGCTCGTCAAGATAATTTTTTTCGCAGAATCTGATTTTATTGGTTGAATCATTGTAAGCCTGAAAGAGTTTGAGGTATGAAACAAAATCCCCTGCGTCATCGCGGTAATGGTGATGCGCCAGCCGCGCGTCCGTTTCTTCCCCAGGCGGCAGAATATAGGGGCTTTGCGTTGAAAGAAAGGCCGCCGCAATGAGGGTTTCGCGGATCACCTCAGGGTAACGGAAGATCGCTTCCACAATAATCCGCGACTGACGCGGGGCAAGGGGGAATTCGGTCATCAATTTGCCAATATTGGAAAGACTGCGGTCAGGTTCCAGCGCCTCAAGCAGATTCAATGTCTCAATACCGGCGATGAGCCCCGCTTTTTCAGGAGCGGCGATAAAATCAAAATCCTCAAAGTTGGTGATGCCCAGATCAGCCATGCGGAGAATCACTTCGGAAAGGTCTGTGCGGAAAATTTCTTCGGTGGTAAAGAGCTGGCGGTTCTCAAAATCGCGGCGGGTGTAGAGCCGGTAGCAGGTTCCTTCTCTGGTGCGCCCTGCCCTGCCCTTGCGCTGATTTGCCGATGCCTTTGATATGGGCGCTTCCACAAGGCTTGAAGTAAACGTTTGAGGGTTGTACCAGTTGAGTTTTGAAAGTCCTGAATCAATTACTGCGGTGATTCCGTCAATAGTTACCGATGTTTCAGCGATATTGGTAGAGATAACCACTTTTGTTTTGCCTTTGGGCGCTTCTTCAAAAACTTTTTCCTGCTCTTCTTTGCCAAGCCTGCCGTATAAGGGCAAAATATACAACGATTTGCCCACAGAACTGAAAGCAAGCCGGTTCATACAGTCCTTGATCATTTTTTCGCCGGAAAGGAACGCCAGAATATCCCCTTCGCGCTTTTCAGTGATAAAACGGGTAGTTATGGCCTCGATCTTCGCTAAAATAGCGTCCATCGCGTTATCGCTGAGGCCGCGCGCTTTGGTTGAATCTGCGGAATTGTCCTCCTGTTTTCTGTATTTGTGTTTTGGAACGCTGTCCTTCTCCGCAAAAGGCGGATCGTAGATCAATGTTACCGGAAAACGCTGGGCTTCGATCTTTACAACAGGACATTCGCCGAAATACGCGGAGAAAACATCGGCGTTTATCGTTGCCGAGGAAACGATCACCTTGAAATCACGGCGGCTTTCCAGCACACGCTTGAGCAAACCGAGGATAAAATCGATGTTAAGGCTCCGTTCATGGGCTTCATCCACGACAAGGAGGCTGTATTTGGAGAGCCAGGGATCGAGTTTCATCTCCTGTAGGAGAATTCCATCGGTCATGATCTTGATTTTGGTCTGATGATTGGTCTGATCCTCAAAACGCATCTTGTATCCGATGACTCCGGGAATGGAAGTTCCCATCTGCCGCGCGATGAATTCACTCACTGACACTGCGGCAATGCGGCGCGGCTGGGTTACTCCGATGATTCCGCGCTGTGAATAGCCCGCTTCATGCAGTATCACCGGAAGCTGCGTGGTCTTGCCGGAGCCGGTTGGACTCTCCACCACAATCGCCTGACTGCTTTCAAGCGCCGATAAAATTTTTTGATGATTTTCGTAGACAGGCAGGTCAAGATAGTTCATAATTATAATCATAGCGGGCCGGATGTAAAAATCCAAGCTGCGTATTTCGCGGCCCGCGGGTTGAGCGGCTGCACAGCAAATTTAAAAATCAGCCGGTTTTATTTTTTTTTGCTGAAAAGGCTTTACATTTTTGCAGATTGTGATATGATTTTATAAAATGAGGCGTGTTGATAAGGCTGCCTCACAATGGAGGTAGCATGGCTAAACAGAAAAACGTTTTCTTCTTTGGCGAAGGTAAGGCCGAAGGAAACGCAAAGATGAGAGATGTTTTGGGTGGCAAAGGCGCCAACCTTGCGGAGATGACCAATCTAAAAATACCGGTTCCACCGGGTTTTACCATCTCCACCGGTGTATGCGCCGCATACTATGATCATAATAGAAAATATCCTGCGGGAATAAAAGAAGAAGTAGAAGCGGGCCTCAAACGGCTTGAGCAGGTAATGAAAAAGAAACTGGGCGATCCTGAAGATCCCCTGCTGGTTTCAGTCCGTTCCGGCGCAGCGGCTTCAATGCCGGGCATGATGGACACGATCCTTAATCTGGGGATAAACGACCGGGCGGTCAAGGGACTGATTAAAAAAACCGGCAACCCCCGCTTTGCATGGGATGCATACCGGCGATTTATCCAGATGTACGGCGATGTGGTGCTGGGCGTTGAACATCATTTATTCGAAGAAACTCTTACCGCCATGAAAAAAACAAAAAATGTTGAGCTTGATACAGGGCTTGATGCCGCCGATCTTGAAAAACTTGTTGCTGAATATAAAAAAATCGTACAAAAAAGTACCGGCAAGGACTTTCCGCAAATGCCGCTGGATCAGCTCTGGGGGGCGATTAACGCGGTTTTCGGTTCATGGATGAACGAGCGGGCCATCAAATACCGGCAGCTTAATGACATCAAAAATCTCAAAGGCACTGCGGTAAACGTACAGTCAATGGTATTCGGAAACTTTGGCGAAGACTCCGGCACTGGCGTATGCTTCAGCCGCGATCCTTCAACCGGTGTCAATGAATTCTACGGCGAATACTTAATGAACGCACAGGGCGAAGATGTGGTTGCCGGAATCAGAACGCCGGAGCAGATTACTACTTTGGCAAAACGGAACCCGGTGATCTATCAGCAACTGGTAGGAATCAAGAACCGGCTTGAAAAACACTTCAAAGATATGCAGGACATGGAGTTTACCGTACAGCAGGGCGTACTCTATCTGCTCCAGACCCGCAACGGCAAACGGGCCGGAACCGCCGCGGTAAAATGCGCGGTAGATATGGTAGCGGAGGGCTTGATCGACAAAAATACCGCCATTATGCGGGTAACGCCCGGTCACCTTGACCAGCTACTCCATCCGATGATCGATCCGGTCGCGGGCAGGCAGATAAAATCAATTACCAAAGGATTGAACGCTTCTCCGGGCGCGGCGACAGGCAGAATCGTTTTTTCCGCGAAAGATGCTGAAAACTGGCACTCGCGGGGCGAAAAAGTGTTGCTGGTACGCAAAGAAACCAGCCCCGAAGACATCGGCGGCATGGTAGTTTCCCAGGGTATACTCACTTCCACCGGCGGCATGACCAGCCATGCGGCAGTCGTTGCCCGCGGTATGGGAACTCCCTGCGTTGCCGGAGCAAAAGGCGCGTCAGTGCAGGGAAAAACCGTTGTCATCAGCGGCAAAACATACAACGAAGGCGACTGGATCAGCATTGACGGTTCAACAGGCGAAGTGTACGAAGGCCACCTGCCTCTGGTAGCGCCCACAGTCTCAAAAGACATGAATACCTTTCTTAAATGGTGCGATGATGTACGCGCCGGGGCAGTACGGGGCAAGATCAAGGGCTTCCAGATATGGACTAACGCCGATCAGCCGGATGACGCGAAGAGGGCGTTTGAATTCGGGGCGCAGGGCATTGGCCTGTGCCGGACTGAGCATATGTTCTTCGATAAAGAAAAACTCATTCACTTCCGGGCGATGATCCTTTCCAATACCGAAGAAGAACGAAAGCGGCATCTCAAAGAAATTATGCCCCTGCAGAAAAAAGATTTCCACGGCATATTCAAGGCAATGGAAGGTCGGCCTGTAACGATCCGGCTTCTTGATCCGCCGCTCCATGAATTTGTTCCCCACACAAAGGATGAAATTGCCGAACTGGCATCGCATCTCAAGGTAAGCGCCGATGCTTTACAGCCGAAGATCGACGCGCTGGTCGAATCCAATCCCATGCTGGGACACCGCGGATGCCGACTTGCGGTAACGTATCCTGAGATATATGATATGCAGGTGGAGGCAATCGCTCTGGCCGCAGTGGAATGTGTAAAAGAAAAAATTCCCGTGCATCCTGAGATCATGATCCCCATTGTCGTTACCGCCCGCGAGCTCAAGTTCCTGCGGCCCAATGCGGAAGCAATTCTCGAAAGAATTTTTAACGCCGCGAACGTCAAGGTTCCGGTGAAGATAGGCACGATGATCGAAGTTCCCAGAGCGGCGCTCCGTTCCTGGCACATTGCCAAATACGCGGATTTCTTCAGCTTCGGAACCAATGATCTGACCCAGATGACATTCGCGTTCAGCAGGGATGACGTCGCATCCTTCCTTCCGGTATATCTGGAAAAGGGTGTGCTTGATGTCGATCCCTTCAAATCTATTGATGAAGATGGAGTAGGAAAATTACTAGAGTTCGCCATCCATGAAGGGCGTTCGGTAAAACCGGATCTCAAGATTGGAATCTGCGGCGAACACGGCGGCGATCCCACGACTATTGACTTTTGTTATAGAGTGGGATTAAGCTATGTATCATGTTCACCATTCCGGGTTCCGTTGGCTCGCCTTGCTGGCGCGCAAGCGGTAATTAAAAACCCCGGAAAGAACATACCAATGGGAGGGGGGTCAGTTATGACTGGAAAACCTGCCGCTGCCAAGGTGAAAGGCAGTAACATACCTGCAAAGGGGGACAAGAAAATGGCTGATGTAAAGAAGCCTGCGGCGAAGAAACCCGCCGCGAAGAAACCCGCCGCAAAGAAAACTGCGGCCAAGAAGCCTGCGGCAAAGAAAACTGCCGCAAAGAAACCTGCGGCCAAGAAAACTGCGGCTAAGAAACCCGCAGCGAAGAAAACCGCAGCGAAGAAACCTGCAGCCAAGAAAACTGCGGCGAAGAAACCCGCCGCGAAGAAAACCGTATAAGGTTGTTCTTGGCATTTAAGAAAAGTTTCTTTTCTGGCTAAAAGGCGTCCGGTAATTTATCGGACGCCTTTTTTATCATGTCTGTGTATGTTATTATAAAAAAGGAGCTTAAATGAAATATCTCTCGCGAAAAATTGCCGCAACTATAGTGCTTGTTTTTACTGTGACCCTGCTGTTGGAATGTCGTCCCAACAAAATAGAAAAAATAACTATCTACGGTCTTAAAGGGCCTTCCGGTGTGGGTATGATACGGCTGTTTGAAAATCCTCCGCAGGCGCGGGGTTTTGAATTACAACTTGAGGCTTTGGCCCAATCTGATCTTATGGCGGCGAAATTTATTTCCGGCGAGGCGAAATTCGGGATACTTCCGCCTGACAAAGCGGCGAAAATCGCCGCTTCGGGAAAAAAAATACAGATAGCCGCTGTTACCGGGACCGGAATGTTCTCGCTGATCTCGGCTGATCCCTCGGTGCGGGGTTTCGATGACCTTAAAGGCAGATCAGTGGAAGTAGCCGGACAGGGCACTACACCGGATTATGTTTTCAGAAAAATATTATTGGCAAAGGGCATACTGCCCGACAAGCAAATTATTTTTGGCTACTCTTTGGCCTATCCTGAAATCGCCCAGGCTCTTATCACGAACAGACTCAGCCTTGCCTTGCTGCCTGAACCGTTTGCCACTATGGCCCTCAAGGGAAATGATAAACTTGCGGTACTGGGCGACATTCAGGAGGAGTGGACGCATCTGAATCACAATACAGGGCCCTACCCTACCACAGTTTTTGTGGTGGACAGTGATTTTGCCGCAGCCAATGGCAATTTGGTTGCGATCATTCTTGACAGCCTGAAATCCTCGCTGGAATGGGTTACGGCCAATCCCGCCGCCGCCGGACAGCTTGTTGAAAAACACGAACTGGGATTGCGGGCAGCGGTGGTAACAGCGGCCATCCCCAAAAGCAATTATGTGTTCATTCCCGCGGATGAAGCGAGGCCAGCCATTGAAGCGCTGCTCACAGCCTTTCTGGAATTTGCCCCTGTTTCCATTGGCGGCGTTCTGCCCGCTGATGATTTTTACTATAGCGCAAAATAGACCAATGAAAGACAGTAACACAAAGCGGAACAGTATAACAACTTCTCTCTGGTTTGTGCTGGGGATTCTAATTCTCCTTGCGGCGTGGGAAATCGCGTCCCTGCTGGCGGCAAGCGAGTTGCTGCTGCCCGGCCCCCTGCCCGCGCTGAAGCAATTCATCCGGCTGGTAGCAACGGAACGCTTTCTGCTGTCCCTTGCGGAAAGCTGCGTCCGCGTGCTGCTGGGAATGGCGATCTCCGTTCCGCTGGGTGTGCTGGCAGGAACCGCAGCCGGACTGGACAAACACGCCGGGGCCTTATTAAAACCGCTCTTTCAGGTAATTTCCGCAACTCCGGTGATGTCAATAATTCTCATCGCGTTTCTCTGGTTCGGGCAGGAGCAGACACCGGTATTCACCGCGTTTCTGGTGATCTTTCCGCTGGTCGCCGCCAACACCATCGAGGGAATCAGCGCCATTGATCCCAAACTGAAAGAGCTCTGTACCATGTACCGCTTACCGTCAAAAGAGCGCTTCCTTTCCCTGTACCTCCCCGGCATCGCCCCGTTTATTCTGGGCGGACTGCGAAGCGGCCTTTCCCTCTGCTGGAAAGTGGTAGTCGCCGCCGAAGTTCTGGTTCAGCCGCGGCGCGCGCTGGGAACCGGTATGCAGGGGGCAAAGGCCCAGCTTGAAACAGCGGAGCTTTTTGCGTGGACCGCCGCCGCGATAATCGCCGCCGCGTTAAGCCAGTTCCTGCTCAGCCTCTTGATAAAAGGGATAAAATATCCGGTGTGGAGGAGGCGCTAATGGCTTCTGTATCTGCAATAACAATCCGTAATGCGGGCTTCAGTTTTTCCGCGGACAAACCCGTTTTTCAAAATCTCTCTCTTGAAATAGATTCAAAAAAAAGCCCCCTTGTTATACTGGGGCCTTCAGGCTGCGGCAAGACCACCCTGCTGCGTTTGATAGCGGGCCTGGTCAAGCCGGAAACAGGAGAAATACTTATTGACGGCAAAACTGTTTCAGATTGCCGGGTAAGCATGGTGTTTCAGGAGCCGCGCTTGCTTCCCTGGAAAACGGCGCTTGAGAATGTCAGCCTTCCCATTAAAGAAAAAATGGGAACTCAGGCTGCGGAACGGGCGCGGCATTTTCTGCGCATGGTCTCAATGGAGGACAAGGCCGCGGCCCTACCCGCGGAACTTTCAGGCGGCCAGCAGCAGCGGGTGAATCTGGCGCGGGCCTTTGCCGCGGAGGGGAATATCCTCCTCTTGGACGAGCCCTTTCAATCGCTGGACATCCCCCTGCGCATTGAGTTAATGGATTTGACCCTTTCACTGCTTGCTGACTGCCCCCGGCTTGCGATCATGGTAAGCCACGATCCCCGCGAAGCGCTTTATACGGGAAACAGAATCCTTGTATTGGGTGAAAGCCCCCGTGGTATTATTCACGATGAAGAAGTAATTTTAAGCAGGGAAGACCGGGGCTACGGTTCCACAGCGCAGGGAGCAATGGAACAAAAGCTGATTGCCCTTTTGAGATAGCCTTGTCAAAAACATTACACTGCCTTATATGAGCCTGAATTTTATTTTTTAATTGTGATATACTATCGGTGTGAGCAAAGACAAGCCAAAAAAACCAAAAAGGTTCATAAAATTTCTGCTGTGGCTGGTCTGCATCCTCGCCTTCATTTGTATTGTCTGGACAGCTTTTTCTTTGATTGGCCGGATCAGTCCCGATTTACTTATCCCCGAAAGCGCTGTTCTGCGGATAAATATCGCGCATCCGGTGCGCTTGCTTGACGGAATCCTGTCTTACGAATCCCTGCAAAAAATTGCCGCGCTTCCCCAGCTTAAACCGCTGGAAGAAAGTTCCCTCTATAAAAACCGCCTGCTGCGCCTTGCGGCACGGGGAAGTCTTGAGATTGCCTTGCTGCAAACCTCCGGTTTGCAAACCGGAGGTTCACCGAATACGCATGGTACGCAAAGCGTACCTGGTGGACAGTTGGCGCTTGCCTGGGATATGGGAATGTGTTCGCCGCTATTACGCATTCTCCCCCTGCTTTCCGGTTTTGCCAATGTTCCCAATCTGTACTATGTTCAGGCGGGCAACAATTCCCGTTTTGAATACCGTATGGAAGACAGGACTCTGTTCATCGGCCCCTTTCGTAATGTGCTTTTTATCACTGATAGTCCAGTGATCTTTGAATCCCGCTCAAGTTTTGTTCAGGCAAATAAGGGAAAAGAAAAGCCATTCAGTATTATCAAACCTTCCTCCGTTGACGCGGCCATGCTGCTTTCGCCTGATTTTTTGGGCAGCCTTCTGGCTGAACAGGACGCGGGCATCGCGGCAATTATGGAGAACATCGAATTTGGTTCCGCGGTAGAAGCGGGTCTTTCGGTATACCCAAAAAAACTGGAACTGCAGCTCGCGGCCCCGGTATCATCACCTAACGCGGCCTTGAGCCGTCTTTTGGAACAGCGTTCCTCCGCGCCGGTTATGGCGGAACGCCTTCCCGCCGCCGCCCAATACGCGACAATTCTTTCGGCGGGAACGCTGGATGAGCTGTATCAGGCGGCGCTGGTATTTTCCGGCCCTGTTCTGGAAGACAGCCTGAAGCGGGCGGATAGCTCTTCACGCTTGATTTTGGGATTAAGCCTTCAGGATTTGCTTTTTTCATGGTCCGGAAATGAATTCGCCATCTTCGGAATGGAAGGCCGGCCTCATCCGGTGTACGCGATTCATATTGCCAACGAACGCAAGCGGCAGGAAGTTTTTGACAAGGCTTTTAGATCAATCGCGCTTAACGAAGATGTCAGGCTGAGTCTTGACGGAACGCGAATTCCACGGATTGCAATTCCTGATTTTCTGCAGTCCCTGCTCAGACAATGGAATATTTTTTTACCTTCGCCTTATTATATTATCCATAAAGATTATCTCATGGTAAGCGAATCGGCGGAAACTCTCCTTGCGGCAATGCGCGCGATACAGACAAATGACGTACTGCCCAGAACCGCCGCATGGCGCACTATCGCCGGAGGAAAAGCCGCTTCAAGCGCGTTCAGCCTGTATTATTCCCTTGACTTGTCAATGCCGTTCTTCCTGCGACACAATACTGCTCTGAGCAATTTTTTTGCCATGTACCGTCAGGGCCTCCTTCGCATGAATTTTGACAAGGGCATGGTTGATCTTTCTCTGGCCCTTGTTCCCGGTTCGGGAGGCGGCGTAACGCTGATGAGCGGCTATCCCCTTGATATTGGCAGGGGGAATCTTTCGAACCATGTCTACGGAGCCGGCAGAGGAGGAGATCGCCGGATATTCCTCAGCGCCGGTAATTCCGTAATTTCGATTAACACAAGCGATAACAGTATCAGTGAATTTTCCGGGCAGGGACCGGTGTGGGTTATTCCCGCTGATAGCGCGGGAAGGAGCGCCGTGAATGTCTGGGTGGTGAGTACGAATGGCCGGGTCACGCTGGTAGACGGCAGCATGGAACCGGAACAGAAGTTCCCCGTGATTACCGGCCTCAGATTATCTTCTCTTCCGGCGGTATGGAACGGCAAACTTTACCTGTGCGATGAGGACGGCAAAGTTCATAGTATTGATACAAACGGCGTTCAGGAAACATGGGAAACTTCATTCTTTGTGCCGCTCCGTTCCCCGCCCTCATTCCTTTCGATTACGACAGGACGCAGTACGCGCGCTTACGCGGCGGTTTATCCCAAGAGTTTTTTCGGCGAGATATGGCTCCTTGACGCGGACGGTAAAGTCCTGACTGGCTGGCCCGCAGATCTGACAAGCGGTTTGGAGCAGGAAAATTTCAGCGGAAGTTCCGGTATAGGCTTTGGTTCGCCGCTTCTGTTTGCGCGTAACAACCGTGTACACATTGCCTTTGTTTCCCAGGCGGGAGAACTTTTTGTTTTTGATGAAAATGCCGCCTTTGTTCAGCCCTTCCCCCTGATCCTTGACGGCGTTTTCTACCAACAGCCGGTTTTTGACGGAGAATTCCTCTGGCTGATTTCATCTAACGGAACGCTTTTCCGTTTAAGCCTTGAGGGTGAAATTCTGTATCAGAGGATTCCCGGTTTTTCGGTAGAGGAAGAAGGCTTCCTGACGGTCTTTGACTGTGACGGCGATACCATTCCTGAAATCTTTATCACCGGCGAGGGTAATGCCCTGCACGGCTATACCCGCCATTTCCGCTCTCTGGAAGGTTTTCCATTGCCGGTATGGGGCAGGCCCCTGTTTGTCAGCGGCAGCGGAAAGCCTGAAATCACCGGCCTGGGAATGGACCGGCGGCTGTACCGCTGGCAATTCAAGTGAGGAACAGAATGAAACATTTGCTGCCTGTATTAGTGGTATGTATAATAGCGGCTTTTTTTTCCGCCTGCACTTCCATGCAGAAGGATCTGTTGATCAACAGCCCCATAGGTCAAATGGAAGGAGAACTTTCAAAACTTGAGCAAAGGATTGTTCCTCTGGAAGCTGTAGGGGGAAGCGCGGCACGGGGACGGCAAAGCGAGATAACAGCGGCGCGCCGGATGATTGGCGATATGGAAAAGGAGACTGCCGCTGATGCCGATTATTCAGCCAGACTTACCGCATGGTCGGGCAGGCTTGCCATTCTGGAAGGCAAATACAGTGAAGCCCAGCGTCTGTACCGGCAGTCCGTGACCCTTTCCCCAGGAAATATCATTTCAGTTATTCTGGGTATCCGTCTTGAAGGGGACCCAATAAAACGGCTGGAACTTGTTGATAAGGAATTGGCCCTGGCTGGCCAGCGTTCTTCCGCTCCGGGTTTTGGGGAATTGCATATTGAAAAAGGCCGTTCCCTTTTGGAACTGCGCCGCTTTGCCGAGGCTTCCGGCGCTTTTGATACCGCTTTCGCTTCAGGACTTGATCCTGTTTACCGCGAAAGCTATCAGGCAGACCGCGACCGGGCATGGGAGCTGCGCCGCTTTGACGATACCACCGGTTCCGCAGATACCATTGGAATTCTGGAACAGGGAAACCTCAACTGGAAAGACTGCATAGCCATCGCAAAAAATGAAACGCAGCTTTTACGTTTTATCAGCGGCGGCAGAGACATAAGCGAGGCTGAATTATTCAACCGCCTTCTGGACCGCGCCTTTATTCCCTATACCCAGGACATTATGCTCAGTGAATGGCCGCAAACCAAACCACGACTCGAAGACCCGGTTTCCCGTTCCGGCGCCGCGTGGTTTTTCTGGCATCTGTACGCCGAGGCCCGCGCTGACCGGGGCCTCCTTTCCCGATATTCCGCACGTTACGCGACAGGGCCTAACCCCCGCAGCCCCATAGCGGATATTCCCCCGCTCTCTCCGTTTTTTGATTCCATCCTCGGCTGTGTGGAAACTGAACTGTTATCACTTCCTGACGGACGAAATTTCAGGGGCGCGGAACCAATCCGGGGAGCGGAACTGCTTTCAATACTGAAAAAAATAGAGCGTTAATGGACATTATTCCAAACGCTGTGCATTTTCTTTTCTTCAAGATACGCAATATTCATTATATAAATCATAAGGGGGTAGTGGTCAGATTACGCTACCCCCTCTCTTTGGTTGTACGGCGTAAAATTATTTATCGCTCCTCATTCTAATACCCTCCACCGGTAATATCCCCCCGGCCCTGACATACGATGCCATAATACCACTTCCCCATTTCCAAAATTCTTACATTCTATCCGCATTGTATCCTTGTCGATGATGTGAAAAACAGCTTCAACAAACCAGCGAAGGTTTGGAGTGTTCGCGCGGTATGCATAAACCTTAATGGAATCCGGTTCTATCCGCATTACTTCAGTAATCTGAAAGCCGCCTGCCCCCGGCGCGAAGAAATAAGGCGGGGTGTCTGTTATATCTATATTGAATGTTGTTTCCCATATCATCTTGCCTTCCCCCCAGGAATACACAATAGGAATTATTTTTCTGTCCCCTTCCGGCTTCTCCAGAACAGTTTGGTAAACTTCATCCGCCAGCCATGTCCCGTTCAAACCGGAAAATTCCCCCGCGAGATATTCCGTTTTTGAATCGGGAATTCCGTCCGCAATACGTTCTGTTTTTGAACAGGAATTAAACGCTAAGACCGCGCACAGAATAAGCAAACAAGCAAATCTAGTTTTCCGCATATACACCCCTGTAACCCTTTTGTTTTCTAAACCCCTTAAAACCCGATTATCCCAATATTACCAGCGGAATGAAGACCATACTTCGGTCAGGGCTAAATAATATTCGTCTGATTTCTGAGGGTTAAGCAATACTCTCCCGTACTTCGAATCCGGACGGATATCCCCCGGCGGGTCTCCCAGGGTATCAAATAAGAGCCGTGACCGGGGCGCGTCTTCCAATAAAATCCCGTAAAAACTCCTCATCCTCGGGGGAAGAATGTCCCACTTAAAAGCTTCGGTATTGTAATACGCTTTTTCATATTCGGGAATCTCAAATATCGGGTAATAGTTTTCATCTTCGTAATATTCAATTTTGCATTTCTCGGAAATGCTTTTTGACTGCCAGTCGATTATTACCAGCCTCGCCTCAAATTTAACCAGCAACATCTTGTTCTCGACTTTCCATTTCCCGTAAGTCCATTTAATTTGACCATTGTTCTGATCTTCTTTCTGAATTCTAAAATAACGATTGAGAAAGAATTTTATTCCGATTCCAGGCCCGTATTTACGATCTTTGGGTGTTTTACACACAATACCGTCAAACCCCCATGACCCTAACATCTTTATTTCATCGTCGTTCAATGAAAATGTTCTTATGTAATTTTCACTGCCGTCAACGTTTCTGAAATCTTTATTTAACCCTTCCACAGCACCCAGCTTTATTGACCTTTCAAGTTCATCTGGAGGAATAGCATATAGGACCGATAAAGATAAGCAAATAAAGATAATTAAAATCGGGTATTTCATGTACCGCCTCCTACCAAATGTCTTCCCTTGCTATTTCACCCGCATTTCATACTAAGTAGCTTTTTCCCATTGGATCATAAAAACATTAACAAATCCCCAACCGGTGTTGGTATTATTTCTCCTTCCAAATTGAAGTTCTTTTTGTAATACCCAAATATTTTTCCGTCGTTTCTTTTAAGATGAACGATCGCCAAAATATTTGGCAGTTCTT
>JAIRUN010000061.1 GCA_031254365.1 Treponema sp.
GAATATTCCTCTAAAATATCCTGTTATATTGGTACACGGTATTGTCGCACATGACAGGGGAGGAATAATAAATTTTTGGGGCAGAATTCCTGATGTACTGAGAGAGAATGGGGTGAAAGTATTTTTTGGGAATACAGACGCATGGGGTGATTTTGAATCAAACGCAGGAATATTAAAAACGACTATCGATAAAATATTGGAAGAAACAAACAGTGAGAAAATAAATATAATTGCTCATTCAAAAGGCGGCTTAGATTCACGTTATCTTATCTGGAAGTACAATTATGGAGATAGAGTGGCAAGCCTGACTACAATTTCAACGCCGCATCATGGTGCTGAAATAGCTGATCTTATATTTCAACAGGATATTATTCATCTCAGCACTGTAAAAACAACTCTTATGATTCTTGGAAAATTATATGGGGATATGAATCCTGATCTGTATAATGTAAATCATCAATTAACAACTAATAATATGAAAGAATTTAATGATGTCATAGGTATGGATCAGAAAGTATATTATCAAAGTATTTATACAACAATGAATAATGCTTTCGATGACCTGATGTTTTTTAATAGTTATCTATATATAAAAAATATACGCGGGGACAATGACGGAGTAGTCAGTGAATGGTCAGCGAAATGGGGAGATAATATAATAAAAATCGAAGGCGGAATATCCCATGCGGATATTCTCGACTATAAAATGGTAAATATATCAGGAATAAATATACCTGATATTTATTTGAAAATCGTAAATGAATTAAGCAAAATGGGATTTTAACAGAGAAGTCAAAATAATAATTGACCGGTAATGCCCCTCCCTCGCAGCTACGAATCTTCGGGGTACATACTTTGGGTCTGTTTGATATTGGGAAGTATTTCAAGAAAAATCTCTATCAATTCAGGATCAAATTTACTCCCCGCAAGTTTGCGCATTTCCGCCAGGATGTCTTCCTCGCCCCAGGGTTCTTTGTATACCCTCCTTGAGCAGAGCGCGTCAAAAACATCGGCAATGGCGACAATTCTTCCCGCAAGCGGAATTTCTTCGCCCTTCCTGCCCAGCGGTTTGCCTTCTTCATTGGTTTTTATGGGGGCAGAGTCTGTCACTTCGACCCAGCCTGGATATCCGGTTCCGTCCCAATTCTCGTGGTGGGTAAGGGCTATCTCCCTGGCGATGGTGTCAATGGGCGAATGAGGATCATCGAAAAGACCGGCCCCGTACAGTGTATGGTGCTGCATTATGACAAATTCCTCAGGGGTAAAACGGGCAGGCTTTTTGAGAATCAAATCCGAAATAGCCACTTTTCCTACATCATGGAGCATTGAACCTATACGCAGAATATCCCGAAAATTTTCACGCTCGGCATCAGGTATGTTGTTTTTGTATGCCCAGCGATCATAAATCTCTACGGCATATCCCGCAACACGGTTTACATGGGTTCCTGTTTCCTTGGGATCCCTCAATTCTGACATTTTGATCATGCGGAGGATCATCGCTCTGGTAACAGAAGCCCGCTGCAGCGCAATCATAGCGTTAGCTGCAAAATGGGTAATCAGGAATTCATCCTCTTCCGAAAACGGAACAACATTCCCCTGCTCGTCCGTTTTATTGATAACCTGAATAACGCCCAAAAGCCTCCCATCGGCGGTAACCAGGGGGAAGGTCAGCGTAGAGGTGGTTTTATAACCGGTGATTTTGTCAAAGGTATCGTAAAAAGCATAAGGGGCTCCCGGCGGAATATTATACATATCCGGCACATTGATAGTCTTTCGGGTAAGGCCGCAATAACCTGAAATGGACTTTTCATTTATGAGTACGGAAAAAATCGAATACACCATCTTTTGGCCGGGCGGCAGCTTTTTTTGCAGGGTTTCATTCTGGGCATATTTGATCGCGAGTTTTTCTACTACGCCATTTTTGTCTTCCGTTACCTCTTTAACATATATCGAACCCGCATCGGCATGTACTACTCTACGGGACTCAAGAAGTATCCGTTCCAAAAGGAGATCAAGGTCCTGAATTTGATTCAGCTCCGAATCAAGCCTGAGAATTGACTTAAAATCCGTATCTTCCATGAGAAACTCCCGATTCATTATACATCAATCGCTTTTTAAGAACAAGTCCGTGCCGCCAGGCAGCGGCTTCACGCAAGTTCCATGCCGGGAGTTACCATAAAACAAAAAATCCCCGTCTTTTTACCGGAAAGCAGAATCGGAATGTGTTTCTGAACAGTAAAACGGCTGCCGGCAGCGCGGAGCAGTTCATCTGTTCGCGCGCTTAAAATAACAATTCGTCCGTTTTCAGCCAGCAGGGTATCAAAGACGCTGAACATCTCCGCATATAATTGCTCAATGGATTGCGCGGCATCCTGATAAAACCCCCAAGGCGGATCAGTGATAATTGCGTCTATACTTTTTTCACCCAGCAGGGAAACCAGAGAACGGAAATCTGTTTTATGAAAAACAAGGGGGCCATCCGGGCCTGTTCCAAGACCGGTACGGTTTTTGAATCTCGCGGCAGTATATGCGGCGGCTTTTTCATTATTATCGCAGGCGAAAAATTTTGTTATGTGAAAATATTTAATCGCCGCATGGGGAATTGAGCCATAGCCGCAGAACGGATCAAGTACCGCATCGCTGTGTTTCAAATTGCCGAGACAGCAGAGTATCCATGCAAGCGGCGGGGGCAATTCCCCCGGATGAAGGGTTTTTTCCCAGGACGGACGCAGGGTAAGCCGTTTCATAAAAATCGAGAAACCTTCGCTGCGGTACAAAAACCAGAACTCCGCATCGGGCCTGCTTCGGTTGACATCAAGGCCGGAAAGGCGGGCAATATACTGTTCCGCTTCCAGCCGGATTTTCTCATCCAGCGCCGCCGGTTTGTTTTCCAGCGAGGCGGCTATTCTGAAAGTACGGAACTTTTTGCTGTTATGCGAAATTATAAATTCGGCATCGGGGCTTTGAGGCGCGGTATTGTGTACCAGCGCCTTGATATGGGCTTCCAGCGCTTCAGTTGAGGCAGTGCGCGCGTTTGGAACGGTTTCCATTACGCTGATACAGGCGAAAATATTGTTGAAACAGAAAAAATTAAGCGTATCATACGCGCATTGAGTCTCAAACAGAATTGCCCCGTCGAGTAGTTTAAGTATAACAACACCGGGAAGGCGTTCCCGTACAATCTGCGCGATTATCTCCCGCAAACCGGGGATAAAAGCTCCATAAAAAACATTCACTGCTCAGGAACAGCCGGTAGTGCCGCCGCAGGCATCGCACTTCATACAGGTTCCGTTCCGTATCAGGGAAAAGGAGCCGCAGGAAGGACAGGGGTCTCCCTCATAACCTTTGATCCTGGCATGGGCGATTTTAATCAATTCGCTTTCTTCGGCCCTGGATTGCTCAAGTATCTGAACCTGAGACGGCATGGCTTGCGCGGAAACTGCCGCGCCGGAGAGCGAATTGTAACCAGGGTTACTACCAGGGTTACTACCCAGTGCGCTTCCCCCTGCCAGCGCTTTCACCGTTCCCCTGCTGCTGTCGGTTTGGGATTCCGCGCCCGGATTGCCGATGGCTCTCTGCCCGCCGCCTGAAACCGGGGCCGCGCCTGTTCCGCTAATCTGCGGCTTGAAACCGACGCTTTGTTTTTCTCCGTGGCGGCGTTTGGGATCTGTCGCGTCCGCCTCGCTTCTTGTTCCTGTTGCCAAAAGGTCATCGGGCTTTACCTGTCCAAGATCAGTACGCTTGAGGTAACTGATCGCAAGATCGCGGAAAATATAATCAATAACACTCGTTGACATCTTCACATAGTCGTGGCCCTGCACCATGCCGTTTGGTTCAAAGCGGCTGAAGGTGAAGGCATCCACATATTCTTCCAGCGGTACGCCGTATTGCAGGCCCAGCGAAACGGTAATGGCAAAGCCGTTAAGCAGACTGCGGAATGCCGCGCCTTCCTTGTGCATGTCAAGAAAAATTTCGCCCAAAGTGCCGTCATCATATTCGCCGGTACGGATAAAGATCGAGTGGCCGCCGATTTTCGCCTTTTGGGTATAACCCATGCGGCGGTTGGGCAGTGATTTGCGGACTCCCCTGATAGTGGCTTTTCGGGGATCGGGGATCGAAGGCGGCGGCAGATCAAGGCCCCGTTCCACTTTAAGGATCGTGTCGGCTAATGGATCGGTTCCTGGCGCAAAAGCTGAAAGGGGCTGGGAAAGTTTTGAACCGTCCCGGTACAGGGCAACCGCTTTCAGGGCGTTTTTCCATGAAAGCATATATGCGCCCTTTACATCATCGTAATTCGCCGAATTGGGCATATTGATTGTTTTGGAAATGGCCCCGGAAATAAAGGGCTGTACCGCGGCCATCATGCCGATGTGGGCAGTCCAGGGAATCGAGCGTTTGCCGTTTTTCCCGGATGGCGTGGCGGTATCAAAAACCGCATAGTGTTCTTTTTTAAGACCTGGCGCTCCCTCAAGCCCCATAGTTCCGCAGGCATAGAGTTCCGCTTCGGCAATGTCCTCAGCGCTAAAGCCGATATGCTTAAGCAGACTGAAGCCCTGAAGCGTCCATGTCGCCTCCGGAACGCGAAGATTTTTTTCCACAAAATCTTTTCCCAGAATCCAGGGATTGAAAACCCCTTCAAGGTTAAGGGCGGTTTTGACCGCATCCTCGGCAGCGGTGATTGCCGCCTGGGTAAAACCTTTTGCCTTGAGGCTTTCGGCGTTGATTGCCGGAGCGCCGGAAAGTGTTTTTCGGCCGGTGGCATACGCGACAATTTCTTCGATTGTTTGCGGCGAATAGCCCAGGGCTTCCAACGCGGGGGGAACCGATTGATTGATGATCTTGAAGTAACCGCCGCCGGCGAGTTTTTTGAATTTCACCAGCGCGAAATCAGGCTCAACGCCGGTGGTGTCGCAGTCCATGAGCAGGCCAATGGTTCCGGTGGGGGCGATTGCGCTGACTTGGGCGTTGCGGTAACCGTGGGCTTTTCCCAAATCAAGGGCGCGATCCCATGCGGCTTTTGCCGCGTCAAGTAAATACGCGGGACAATGCGCGGGATCAATGCCCCGCGGTATTGTGTGAAGGTTTTCGTATTCCGCGTCCGGGGCATTGTTCACCGCCCGCCGGTGGTTGCGTATAACGCGGAGCATATTGCCTGAGTTTTCGTTATACTTGAGGAAAGGCCCCAACTGCGCGGCCATACGCGCTGACTGGGCATAAGCCTCGCCTGAAAGCAGGGCCGACAACGCGCCCGCCACTGCCCGGCCTTCCTCGGAATCATAGGCCAGCCCCATAATCATGAGCAAAGTGCCGAGGTTTGCGTAACCCAAGCCAAGAGTCCGGTATTCGTAGGAAAGTTTCGCGATGCGCGGCGAGGGAAACTGGGCCATCACCACTGAAATTTCAAGGATAGTTGTCCAGATTCCGGCTGCGTGGAGATACGCTTCAACATTAAAAGTTTTTGTTTTTTTATCGTATAACGCGGCAAGATTTATCGAAGCAAGGTTGCAGGCGGTGTCATCCAGAAACATATACTCCGAGCAGGGATTGGAGGCCCGTATTTCCCCGCCCGCCGGACAGGTGTGCCAGTCATTGATCGTGGTGTGATATTGCAGGCCGGGATCAGCGCATTGCCAACTGGTACGGGCAACGTCAGACCAGAGTTTGCGGGCCTTGATGGTTTTTACCGTCTCGCCGCCGGTTCTGCTGACAAGATTCCAGTCAGTGTCATTTATAACCGCCCGCATAAAATCATCGCTTACCCGCAGGCTGTTGTTGGAACTCTGGCCGGAAACGGTATTGTATGCCTCATCATCCCAAGCGGTTGAATACAGTGACGCATTTACATCTTCATCGCCCTGCTCAAGCCGCCTGAGCTGCTGGTACAGATACGCGGGGGGGATCTTGTCGCCTAACGCGGTGCGGAGAGCCGAGGCAAGCTCATGATTTTTCTCCGCGTTAAATTTATCCTCTTCCGGCCCCCGGAAACCGGCCAGGGCTTTTTTAACCGCTTCAAGGTGTTTTTTTACAATCGCCGAACCCGTAACCATGGATGCGACTTTATACTCCTCACCGGCTTTCCAGTTGATGTAGCGTTCAATATCAGGATGATCAGCGTCAAGCGTAACCATTTTGGCGGCGCGGCGGGTAGTGCCGCCGGATTTTATCGCCGAGGCGGATCGGTCGCCGATTTTCAGGAACGAAAGCAGGCCGGAAGAAACGCCGCCGCCGGAGAGTTTTTCGTTCATACCCCGGATGCGGGAAAAATTGGAACCTGTGCCGGAGCCGTATTTGAACAGCCGCGCTTCCCGCGTTATCAGATCCATGATGCCGCCTTCATTCACCAAATCATCTTCTATAGAAAGGATGAAACAGGCGTGCGGCTGGGGCCGCTGATAGGCGCTGCAGGATTGTACCAGTTGATTTTTTTCAGGATCAAAATAGAAATGCCCCTGGGCCGGGCCATCGATTCCGTACACTGCGTACAGTCCGGTATTGAACCATTGGGGACTGTTGGGCGCGGCAAGCTGGCGGGCCAGCATATAGCAGGTTTCATCGTAAAAGGCTTTTTCGTCTTCTTCGCTGTCAAAGTATTTGTTCTGCCTGCCCCAATCAAGCCAGGTATAGGCCAGCCGGTGAAAAACCTGACGGGCATCATGTTCAGCGCCGTCCTCCGGCAGGACACGGCCGGGGTCTTCGGGGTTTTCTGCGGCCTTTTCGCCCAAACCCCATTTTTTCCATTCGTAGATTTTATCCGCCGGAACCCCGGCTTTACGGAAATACTTCTGGGCGATAATATCCGCGGCTATCTGGCTCCAGAACGCGGGCACAATGACCGTATCTTCGGAAAAAATCGCCTTGCCATCAGGGTTGCGGATTTCACTTTTGCGCCGTTCCCATACAATATCCTGATACGGGCCGCCTGAACGGTCCGTGAAAAATCGTTGAATTTTCATTCCCAAATCCTTTTTTAAGTCCTTTTGATTGGCGAAAACCACGCAAAAGTGGGTATTACTCTATATATAGCGTACCTTTCTCTCAGTATACACTATATAGAGTGTATACTGCAAGACCCCGCAAGAAAAAATTTGTAACTATTTTTCGATGTACGTGCATTGCCTTTGGAATACCAAAATGCTACAATAAGGCATGGCAAACGCAGAAACAAAGGATCTTATCAAAAAGTACACGGGCATGGTGACCCAGGACGGTGTCATAGATAATGAGTTGTACGTAAAATACGACGTAAAGCGGGGATTGCGGGATGTCAGCGGCAAGGGCGTGCTTGTGGGATTGACGGAAATCTCCGAAATAGTCTCGTATATTATCGAAGACGGTGATTATATCCCCTGCGAAGGAAAGCTCTTTTACCGGGGTATCAATATCGAGAAGCTCGTTGACGGCTTTATGGGCGAAAACCGCTTTGGCTTTGAAGAAGTGTGTTTTTTGCTGCTTTTTGGACATCTGCCGAACAGACAGGAATTCTCCGAATTTCAGTCCCTGCTTGAAGAAAACGCCGTGCTGCCCGAACCTTTTGTCCGGGACACGATCATGACCGCGACAAGCAAGGACATGATGAATTCCCTGGCAAAAAGCGTTCTGACCCTGTACGCCTACGATGACAACCCTGATGATATTTCCATTTCCAATGTTATCCGCCAGTCAATCAGCCTCATGGCCCAATTTCCGCTCATGGCGGTTTACGGCTACCATTCATACGCTCATTATCACAACAACGATAGTCTGGTGATTCGTCCTCCGAAACAGGGTCTGTCCATTGCCGAAAATATTCTGTATATGCTGAGGCCGGATGCAAAATACACCCAGTTTGAAGCGCAAATTCTGGACCTTGCCCTGGTGCTTCACGCGGAACACGGCGGCGGTAACAACTCCTCATTTACTACCCATGTGGTTTCTTCGTCCCATACCGATACCTATTCTTCGGTAGCCGCGTCTTTGGGTTCTCTTAAGGGGCCCAGGCACGGCGGGGCGAATATCAAGGTAGTGCAGATGTTCCGGGATATGCAGGAAAAAATTTCCGATTATAACGATGACGCTGAAATTACCGCTCATCTTGAAAAACTGCTCAATAAGGAAGCCTTTGACAAGTCCGGGCTGATTTACGGCATAGGGCACGCGGTGTATTCACTTTCCGATCCAAGAGCGCTGATCTTCCGGCGTTTTGTCCAGCGGCTTGCCGAAGAAAAAAACCGGCAGAAAGAATATTTGCTCTATTCAAAAGTTGAGTATCTGGCTCCCCAGATTATCGGAAGGCTGCGGAAGATGTACAAGGGCGTAAGCGCCAACATAGATTTTTATTCCGGCTTTGTGTACAGTATGCTCGATCTGCCCGAAGAACTTTTCACTCCGCTTTTCGCGGTAGCCCGTATTGCAGGCTGGAGCGCGCACCGGCTCGAAGAACTGGCAAACAATGGCAAAATAATCCGCCCTGCCTACAAGTCCGTGTCCAAACAAAAGTCCTATACGCCGCTGGAGGGACGTTAACGTCCGAAGGAGACTAATACATGGCAGGGGTAATTTGTACCGGGCAAACACGGAAAGAGGGTTTACAGCTTATAAGCGCTTCAGAAAACGGGGATATTGAAACCGTCAAATCATTACTGAAGAAAGACGTGTATATTCATGCGCAGGACAAGGACGGCAGGTGCGCTCTTGTAGCTGCCGCTTATAAGAACCATCTTGAAATTGTGGATTTGTTGATTGCCGCCGGAGCGGATGTCAACATGAAAGACGACACCATTCAAAGTGCGTATTTGATTTCAACCATGGAAGGATGCGGATATATTGAACTGCTGAAAAAAGTCCTCAAAGCCGGGGCTGACGTGTACAGCACGGACAGTGATAATGGAACAGGGCTCATCCGGGCGTCTGACCGCGGTCATGTTGAAATTGTTAAAGAACTTTTGAAAACAGACATCCGTGTCAATCATGTTAACAGAATGGGGTGGACGGCATTGTTTGAGGCGATCTTGTTGGGCGGCGGAGATGAGCGGCATACGGAGATTGTGCGTCTGTTAGTTGATGCGGGCGCGGA
>JAIRUN010000113.1 GCA_031254365.1 Treponema sp.
AGAAAGACTTTTTATGATCTGTGGGATAATATGTTCCGCATTGTTCTGCTCAATTTGGGTTTTCTCGCTTCCCTTGCGATACCGCTGCTGCTTCCCGGTGTTATTCTCAAAAATCTTCCTGTGCTTGCGATTATTGTGTTTGTGGTCGGGGTTTCCTGGTGTTCCGTATACCTTGCGGCATCGGCTCTTTCGGTAAAAGCGGTTTCCGACTACGGTTCATTCGGGTTTCATGATTTTTTCAGGAACCTGAAAGCCGCGTGGCCTGCCGGTCTTATTTTAAGCGGTATCATCATTGCCCTTTGTACAGTAGCATGGATAATCATTCCCTTTTACCTTGAAATGGCTTCGGTGTTTGGCCTCTTGCTCGCTGCGGTGATCTTCTGGACTCTGGCTCTGACTGTTCTTTCGTTTCAATGGTTTTTTTCAATCCGCGCCCGGCTGGATACCAAACCGAAAAAAATAATTAAAAAATGTTTTATCATTTTTTTTGACAACGCCGGCTTTTCGCTGTTCTGCCTGTTATACAATATCGTGGGTCTTGTTTTTTCTGTTATCCTCGCCTTTCTTATGCCCGGTCCTGCCGGTATACTCCTGTATCTGGACGAGGGCCTGCGTCTGCGTCTGCTGAAATACGACTGGCTTGAGGCAAATCCCGAAGCCACTCCTTCCCGAAAACGCCGGAAGATTCCCTGGGACGCGATTCTGATTGAAGAACGGGAAAAAACCGGAACACGCACATTAAAGAATTTTATTTTCCCCTGGAAGGATTAAAATGTGCGTACAGCGCGAACCATGTAATTAGGCGTATTCCTGTCCGGCTCATAATTCAGCTAACGCCAACTTTTAGAAAATTCTCCCGCCATTTATCTTCCATCTCATTAACAATATCCTGTCCTTTTTGTAATTCTTCATCAGTCAATGGCAATCCCGCTATTTTCTTTTGAAGTTCATTGCTTTCTCTTATAAAACCGTTTAAGGTGAAATCAAACGCGGTTCCGTGGGTAACTATATACATTAACAGATATGCGGAACCGGGATTCATGGAATGATTGTTCAAAATTACATCTTTATGGCAAATTAAATATAAACATATATCAACGATCTGCAAACCCGGACTATTGGTGGATTCCTTCATTTCAAAAACACTTTCTTTAATATTTTTCAGATGTAGATATCCGTTTTCCCGCAAGTCCAGTTTTCCCGGCCCTTTTATATTTGCCGCCATTTTATGAATCTCAATAAATATTTCTTTCATTTGATTCTGTTCATCATGGACAATCTTGTTAATTTTGCTATTCATTGATTTGGCGCATCTTGAAAACATATTCAACATGGGCAGGAATGTAACAACATTTGGTAAATGTCTCCAGCGATCCGATTTTTTTGCATTGTAAGTGGTGATTTCTTTCGGATTATTTTTAGCCCAAATTAATGGGTCAGATATTAATTGCCGTGATCTGCTGTCCAGTGAACCGTCAATTAACCCAAGTATTTCATCGCACGTATCTTTTAATACATCAATCGCCTGTTCTTCGTTTGACGCAAACAGACAATTCTCATAAAAATTATAAGCGATATCCAATGGTACTAATGTTATAAAATTATTTAATAATAACATCCTGAAAGGTCTCATTTGATATGTATGCCATCTTCCGGCGGGATTTTCAACATTGTCAAAAAGTGTATCGTACAATTTTGTATACGCGAGATATTTTTTATCGACTTCAGCAAGGAAAAATTTAGGGGATAGTTTTTGTAACATACGATAAATTTCGTATGATATTGTCTCAATTTTTGGGCCAAGTTCCGCGCCATGTAACTCTTTTACACCGATACTATTGGTAAGCTGCGATAAGTCATTCATTATAAGAATGTCAGGGTTATATTTTGAAACTATTCCTAACGAAAAAAAGTTAGGCTGCGAAGTATCCGAAATCTTTTTACCGGTATGGCCTGATTCATCAATAAAAGCAAACATTTGTTTATTACCTGCTTCGTTCCACGCCGATCCGCTTGCAGTGGGGCTTGATTACGCAGCGGGAACAGTAGGGGCTTACCGGGCGGCAGAGGTTCTGGCCGTAGAGAACCAGCAGGGCGTTAATGCCCTTCCAGTATTTTTTGGGGAGGATTGTGCGCAGGGTCATTTCAGTTTCTTCCGGCGTTTTGGTGCTGACCCAGCCGCAGCGGTTTGATATGCGGTGTACATGCACATCAACGCAGATTCCCGGAAGATCAAAAGCCTCGATGAGTACGAGGTTGGCGGTTTTGCGGCCAACTCCTGGCAGGGCCAACAGCGCGTCCATGTCCGCGGGAACTTCTCCGTTGTATTGCTCAAGCAGAATGGCGGCGATTTTTTTAAGACTGGCCGCTTTAGTCCGGTAAAAGCCCGCGGGGTAGGCGAGCCGGGCGATAGTATCTTCACGCAGGGCAGCAAGTTCTTGCGGGCCGGGCGCTTTTTCAAGCAGCCGCTTTGAGGTTTCCAGCGTAACATCGTCCTTGGTGCGGAGGCTGAGGATCGTTGAGACCAGCACTGCCCATGCGTCCCGGCTATAATGTTCTGCGACAGTGGTTACTGCGGGTTCTTTTTCCGCTCCGGCATTTTCCCGTTCCCGGTGCAGCCCTTTGCGCCATTGGTCCAGCGCCTTGTGTATCGCGTCCCATTTGATTTCAATTTTTTGTTTCATCCGGGCCGCCTTTATCCGTTTGTTTTTCCAGCAGGCACACTGCCAATGCTTCCACTGTCTTGCCTTTCCCCACCGGCCCCAGACCTTCGCCGGTTTTGCCTTTTACAAAAATTTGATCCGTGGAAACTTCCAGCGCTTTTGCCAGAGACTGGCGTATGCTATCCCGGTACGGAAGCAGCTTTGGTTTTTCACAGCACACTACGCAGTCAAGATTAACCACACGCCAGCCAGCCTGTTTTACCATTTCAAAGGCGGAACGCAAAAGCGCCATGGAATCCGCGTCTTTCCATGCGGGGTCTGACGGCGGAAACAGGCTGCCAATGTCGCCTAGACCAACAGCGCCGAGGATCGCGTCACATACCGCATGGGCCAGCGCGTCACCGTCCGAATGTCCCAGTTCTCCTTTCCTGGCGGGAAGTTCGACTCCCCCCAGCAAAAAACGCCGTCCCTTCACCAGACGATGTACATCCTGACCCAAACCTGCGCGCAGCATAGTGACTCCTGTTTTTATTATATCTGAGGTTAGTTATGAGTGGGTAGTGGGTATTCGAATGGTTGATTTTCCCTGTACTTTTCAATATAATATTCTTATGTTATCGGAGAGAATTGACAGAACCCAAATTACTATCGAAAAAAGAGATACGCTTGACAGTAGAGATGCCGAATATTGGAACCGTGTGACAATAAAAGAGAAATTGCAAGCCATAACGTTTTTAAGGGAATGTTTTTATGGAAAAGAGGCAACTACCGGACGACTTCAAAGAGTTCATACAATGCTTAAACTCAAATGATGTCAAATATCTTCTTGTCGGCGGCTGGGCTGTCGGGATTTATGGTAATCCGAGGGCAACTAAAGACATTGATTTTTTAATTTCAATAGATAATACCAATTTGGAAAAACTGCAGAAGGCGCTGCTTGACTTTGGTTCACCTCCTGTTGATTTACAGAGTTTCAAAGAAAAAGGCTACGTTATCAGAATTGGAAGTTCTCCTGTACAAATAGATATTATAAATGAAGCGGACGGCATTAATATAGACGATTGTTATGTAAGAAAAGAAATAATTACTGTTGAGGATATCAATATTTGTGTAATTTCCAGAGATGATTTGATAGTGAACAAAAGAACCAGCGGCAGGAGTATGGATATTGCCGATGCAGAAAAACTTGAAGAACGGTAATTAACATGGGGCAGCAGTAGTCTTTTATAATGATCTCAAAAGCTCTGTGTAGAATGTCATTCCCGCGTGAAGATTCTCCGCCGAGATACGCTCATCGTGGCCGTGTATTCCGCTTAATTCTTTTGGGTCGAGTTTGTGGGGGCTAAAGCGGAATATGCAGTCTGAAAGTTTTTGATAATGACGGGAATCGGTTGTGGCGACCATGATGAACGGCAGCAGCGGCACGCCGGGCCATGATTTATCCAGTGCCGCCTGAAACTCCGACCAGCCCCTGTTCCGGTAATCGCGGCTTGGCGGGACCGGGTTTGTCCCCAGCCCGTGAACGCTGATCCGCACCCGCTTGTCGTTAACGGCTTTTTTGATAAAGGCGCTTGCCTTTTCCACTGTCCATGGCCACAGCAGCCGTATGTTTATTATCGCGCGTACTTCTGACGGCATTACATTATCGGCGGCGCTGCCCGCAAGCTGGGTCATGGCGGCTGTAGTCCGCAGCATGGATGCGGTCATCGGAGTGGTCGCGGCCACTTTGAAAAACAGCGGGCCAAAGGCCCGTGCATGACGCATAACAAAGCCCTGAACCCCCGGCATGAGCGGGGAAACCTGTTTGAAAAACATTTCTACAGTGGGGCTGAGTCTGAAAGGGAACGGCTTTTTGGCGATTCTGCACAAGGCGCGTCCAAGTATCGCCGCCGCCTGAACTCTGGGAGGCCGTGAGGCATGACCCGGCTCCTGCGCCACTGTCAGGCTAAGGCTGACGTACCCTTTTTCCTCAATGCTGATCAATGCCAGAGGTGAATCAATACCTTTTATTTGATTTTCCGCGATGGGCGTGCCTTCATCAAGTATCCAGTCAAATTTTTGCCCGCGGTTTTCAAACCACTTGACTGTTTCCATTGCGCCCAAAATGCCGGTGCGTTCCTCATCACCGCCAAAGGCAAACCAAATATCCCGCTTGGGCTTGCGACCCTCCGCGCAAAGGATTTCAGCAGCTTCCATGATGCTGATCAAAGTGCTTTTCATGTCGAGGCTGCCCCGACTGTAAATAAAACCGTCCTTCATTTCCGCGCCAAAGGGATCAACGCTCCATTTTTCCGTTTCAGCGGGCACTACATCGTAATGGGCCAAAAGCAGCACAGCATTGGCTTCGCTGCCGGTTCCGCCGATGCCGGGCCAATGGTACACCATTGAATAGGGGCTTAACATCCAATGTTCCGCCGCCTGATGAAAGGCAGGAAAATTTTCCGCAAGAAATTTTTGAAAACGCAGCAGGGTTGCTTCAGCCGCTTCAACTGCCGCGCTGCCCTGTGTTTCAGGCGGCCACCATGTGGGGATTTTCAAAGACTCACGAAACTTTTCTACAAAGTCCATTCACACATTATGATATATTTCCCGATAGAATGATAGGCAGATACCATGATATACTGACGGCATTATGCCTTTCCTCCGCCGGGTTCGGGCACTTGCCCTTGCGCTTGGATTGCTACTTTTGATACCTGCTTTCCTGTCTGCCGGGGATGTAGAAATAACCGTAGAAGATGAGGATTTGGGACTGCCGCTGGAAGGGGCGGTGATTTCCCTGCGGGATGGGCGGCAGTTTATGTGCGATGAGGACGGAAAAGCCCGCTTTGAACTGCCGAATGACTGGCAGACTGTTGTTCAGGTCAGTTACCCCGGTTATGAAGGCCAGCGGCTGACAATTACCGCGAGGAGCGGCAGCGTTCAGGAGATCAGCATTGCCCTTCGTCTGGGCGGCATTATGATGGGCCGTGAACTGGTTGTCGAAGCCCAGCGGCCCGAAACCAGCGAGACCAGAAGTGGGCGCAGCGTGGCGATTTCCGAACGGGAACTGGCGCGAACCTCCGAGATAGGAATCATCGAAGATGTAATGAGCGCGGTTAAACTGCTGCCGGGAGTTGGTTATACGGGAATGTTCGGAGCCCTGCCTTCGATTCGCGGCGGCGATCCCGGCGACCTTACGGCGGTCTTTGACGGTTTCTATCTTGAGACTCCGTATCACTGGATAGGCGCTGTTTCTATCTTTGATCCCAAAATGGTATCAAGCGCCCGGCTTTCTCACGGAGTGTTTTCCAGCCGCTACGGACATTCCATTTCCGGCTTGCTGGAAGTAACATCCAAATCTCCCTCTGCCACGGAAGCCGAACTGGAAACCGCTATCAGTACCAGCGCCGCCAGTATCAATCTTTCGTATCCCCTGAACGGCAAGGGCGGAATTTTGTTCATGGGAAAGGTAACGTATTGGGACACGCTGGTCTGGGCGGCCAAGGGCCTTAGTAAAGTTATTGATAATGAAAACCTTGCCCAGATCAATGCGGTGTCCACATCCCCTTATATCAGAAGCGCGGCAGTGGCGGCAAATTACCGGTTTACCCAGGATTTGGAATGGCGGCTGAACGCTTTTTTTGGCAGTGACGGCGTTGGCGCAAAGTCTGTTGTTGAATACGATGATGAAGGTATTGATGGCTTCGTAGATTTTTCCGCGGATTACGATAATTATCAGGGTTTTTTAATTTCAGGTATTACCGCAAGCCCTTCTCCGGTTCTGGCGCTTAAAGCCACAGGCGGCGCAGGGTTCACAAGAAGGATTACCGATGACATGGTGAAGAATGATGTTACGGTTAGATATAACGATGATTTTTTGGATTTGTTTCCTCCGCTTATTGCGGACGGGCTGAGGGCTCAGGAAACTTATACAGCTCCCAATGTAAACGCGAATATTATGGCGGATCATACGATCTTTAACGCGCAGGTACGGGGAGATTTGGACTGGGATTTGGGAAAAGGTTTTATCACCGCCTTTGGCGTTCAGGAACTGTATTCAAGGTGGGCGCAAAATCAACGTATCAATCTTGCGCTGGAATTTCCGCTGGCGGAATTATCTAACAATATGGATCGATTGCCTCCGGAAATCGGAGCTATGTTGAATAATCCCATGTTCTCATTTTTAAAGGATATTCCAGGGCTTGCAATCGTACTGCCTATGGGGTTTAGCAGTGAATTGCTTAATCATGGCCTTACTACTTCGGCTTACGGCCTGTTGGAATACACAAGCCCCAACCAGCGTTTTGGCGCGGAACTCGGTTTACGCGTGGATCATCTTTTTTTTATGGGAAAGGATTTCAGCGCCCAGACTCTGCCGGCGCTTAACCCCCGGCTTAATATCGACTTTAATATTCTGAAAAACAGGGGAAGCATTGATTCTCTTGACATCACCGCTGGTACGGGATTATTTTCCTCGATAAACACTCTGGTAAGTTTTGTTGACGGGGACCGGGTCTCGGTAGCCGATACCCTGAAATTCAACCGTTCATGGACTACCATTGCGGGTGTTAAAGTTGATCTGGAACAGGGCTACAGTTTTAATATTGAAGGATATTATAAATATATATTTGATCGCGCGTACATAGACGCTGATATTGTTTCATCACCGGATATACAGGCTAATTTTTATTTTGACGGTATCGGTCATGTGGGTGGTTTTGATCTGCAGCTGCAAAAACTCGAATCCCGGTACTGGGACGGCTGGATTTCCTATACTTTTACATGGGCGCAATATTACGATCCCAATGCCGGAGGCGAAGGTGTAAATCAGGGGGGCGTTAACGGTACAGGCGCGCAGTGGTATTTTCCTTCGTTTCACCGTTTTCACAATGCCAATATTGTATTGAATATTAAACCCCTGCGCTGGTTCAATATCGCGACCCGTTTTGGCTTTGCCTCAGGCCAGTTAAGCAGCAGATCGCAGGTGGTCAGCGAGATTTATTCTTATCCGGTTATTTATATTGATGATAATGGAGACCCGGTCATTATTCAGAAATACCGCCGCGATACAGAACCTCTTGAACCGGAACGCGATCCCTGGTCTCTGTCATGGGATTTGAAATTTTCGTTTTTCCGTTTTGACCGGAAGGGCAGGGTAACTACGGAAATATACCTTGCCGCGGAAAACCTTATGTCGCTGTTTTATACCCCGCAAAGAGGCGGCAACACGCGGTTCAACGAATATACCGGCAAAGAGGATGACGCGGGCGGCGGTGGTGGCGGAATGTTTGACTTGCCAATTCCCCTGGTGTCATTTGGATTCAAGTGGCGGTATTAGGGACTGACGGTTTCCCGGTGAATCTCCCGGTTGAGCATGGAGAGAAAGAGGGTAGTGCCCACGGGCAGCCGGTATGGCACGGTGAATACCCCGCCCGGATATTCGACATTGATAAGCATAATCCGTTCCCCCCGTGGAAGCAGGGCCTCAAGCCGTACCGCAAGGGGGTAGGGGTTTTTCGGTATCGTATAACGGAAAAGTTTAAAAACCTCGCCTTCTTCAAGCGTCTGCGGGCTGCTCACCAGGAGATTGACTATGGTATTCGCCGCCACGTTTGAATTGGCCGGGGGGTCCTGAAAAACAACCCTTTCGCCTTCTTCACCCGCGCGGCTATCCCTCAGCGAAAAAGAAAAATCAATTCCCGATTTGCCGATCTGTTCCAGCGCCGCCTGTATGGAAAGTCCCGCAAGCTGCGGTACGGTGATGATAGCGTTCTCCTGACCCCGGCTTACCACAAATTCCAGACTCAAGGGGCCGGAAATATCTGTTCCCGGTTCGGGTTTCTGCCTGAGTATGGTTCCCGGCGCTTCGCTTGAGAAATCGTACATCAGCGGTTCTTTCAGTGACAGCAGCGGAATGCCGGACGCGGCTCCCAGTTCCTGTAAATCAATCCGCACCTCGTCAATATTTTTGCCGGTGTAATTTTCAACATGGTTGAGCATTACTCCCTGACTGACCACCAGCCGAATCCGCCTGCCTGCCTTGACAATGGTTCCGGCCTGCGGCTCCTGTTCAAGAATATAACCCTTGTCTCTTGAGAAATGGGAATAGCGAAGCTGAATGCGGGGGTAGAGTTCTTTTACCTGCAACTCAAGCAGAGCCTCGGTTAATTCCTTGCCCCGTACTTCGGGAACCATTGTCTGTTCCGCGCCTCTGACCGCGATGAAAAAAATCGATACGGCGATAATGCTCACAAAGACCAGTATTCCCGCAGCCATAGATATAAAGAGTCTGAGATGATTCGCTACATATCCTTCGATTGAATTCAGATCAATTTTTATAAATTTCATATTTCCTCTTTCAGCCAAGCCGCGAGCTTAAAAAATTCCGCGCACCGTTGATAAATGCCCGCCATTCCAGGGGCTTTTTTGTCCGGTACTGGAGTTCTGTTACTGCCAGCACTCCGTTCCCTGTTTGTATCAGTATACCTTTTTCTTTGTCTATACCCAAGACCCGGCCAGGCACTGCGGAACCTTCGATACCAGCCCCATCCAGCGGCGCTGCCTTTAAGATAATCAACTGCTGATCGCCGTGCATGGTCCATGACAAGGGCCAGGGATCAAATGCCCGAATCCCCGCGTCAATTTCCGCAGCGCTGCGGGTCCAGTCGATGATACCGTCCTCTTTTTTGATGAGGGAGCAATAGCTTGCGTCAGCGTGGTTCTGCGGACTAGGCCGCAGGGTTCCGGCGGCCAGCCCTTGCAGCGCAAGAAGCAGCAATTCAGCGGCTTTTTCCGCCATACGCCCGCTGAGGCTCGCGGCAGTTTCCCTTCCGTTAAGCGACATACGCTCCTGCAGCAGAATATCTCCGCTGTCCATTTCCAGAGCCAGTCGCTGGATGCTGATCCCTGTTTCATGATCGCCGTTTTTGATCGCCGCCGGAATGGGGGTTGGCCCCCGGTATTGCGGGAGCAGACTCGGATGAATGTTGATTCCGCCCAGAGGAAACAGGGCGAGGAATTTGGGGCCGAAAATTTTTCCATAGGCAAAAGAGACCAAAAGCTCAGGCTTGAGCGCCGCGGCCTGTTCACGGGCCTGCGCGTCAAGTTTTTCCGGCTTGAGTATTGGAAGGGGAGGCTTTCCTTTTGTTATAGCCAGCGTTGAAAGCCGCTCTGCTGCTGCCCCGGTTTCCGTTGGTTCCGCTGTACCACTACGGCCTTTGGGACTGTCAGGGTTGGTGAGCAGTCCGGCCAGTTCAAAACCTTCTGCGGAGCCTGACAGATCAAAGACCGATTCCAGCGCGGGCACCGCAATGCCGGGGCTTCCGGCAAATAATATCCTCATCAGGCTTTTGCCTTCTTTTTGGCGATTTTTTCGAGAATCCGCTTTTGTTTAAATTCAGAAAGGCGGTCAATAAACAAAACCCCTTCAAGATGATCATACTCGTGCAGAATAACCCGCGCCAGAATTCCATCGGCTTCAAGGGTAAAGGGTCGGCCTTTTTCATTCCATGCCTGTATCTTTACTGTTTTGGGCCGGACCACCTCAGCCCATATACCGGGGATCGAAAGGCAGCCCTCCTCGAATTTTACCGTTTCCTGCGAAGTTTCTATTATGGAAGGATTGATAAACACACGGGGAGCATCTTCTTTGACATGCACCACAAAAATCCGTTTTGAAATACCCGCCTGAGGCCCGGCAAGACCAATGCCCTTTCCTTCTTCAAGCGCGTCAAGCATAAGCTGGGCGGTCTGCGCCATTTCGCTGTCTATATCCGCCACCGGTTCCGCTTTGTGCCGAAGCAGTTCATCGCCGAGGGTAAGAATCCGCATATCCATATATTACAAAAAAAAGGCGGCATGGGCAAGGAAATGTTTCTTTGTCTTATGGTTCATTGAACTGGTGTTCTGTTTTTTACAGAACGCAAGGCATCAGGTGTTTGGCGCTGATTTGCCCCGCTGCCCGGTGAGTTCAAGGTAGGCCATTTCCGCCATGCCGAAGTTGGCGCTCTTGGTAAAGCTCCGGGCATATTCATCGTAGAGCATATCTTCGTACATTTTTCCGGCAAAACCCTCGTCAACCAGACCGGATTTCTGTATGGTACTCCTCATGCTGCTGACCAATGTTTTTACCAGAAATATTTCCAGTTCCTGACACTGCTCATAGAGTTTATCGGTTTTGTCTATTTTCGCTATTCTGGAGGAAGTGGATGCCGGATCATTGTCCGTGGATTGAGAAGCGGCAGTTCTTTTCAGCATTTCCGCGAAATCATCGTTACCGGAATTTTTATCACGGTTGATTAAGCCGCCGCCTGATTGAAAATCATTAAGATACGCAGCGCCCAAACCAGTTACATCCACATTTTTCTCCTTGTCTTAGTTGTTAGTGATTAGTTGTTAGAAGCATTTTCGCTAATTACTAACAACTTACCACTTACTCACTTTTTCTTTTTTATCTTTTCAGGCTCGTGGCAGTTCCCAGCATATTGTCGCTGGTCTGAATCGTTCTGGAATTGAATTCATAGGCGCGCTGGGCAACGATCAGGTTGACCATTTCCTGCACTACCGCGACATTGGACATTTCCAGAAACTTGTGCTGAATGGTTCCCATGCCCTCAAAACCCGGTCTGCCGGGGATTGGATCGCCTGAGGCCTGAGTTATCTTAAAGAGGTTTTCTCCCACAGCGGTAAGTCCTACCGGATTGGGGAAGCGGTACAGTTCAATGCGTCCCACATCAATCGGATCATTAAGGTCGATTGTGGGAACCTTTACCGAAACCCTGCCGTCCTGTGAAACAGTGATCGATTCGGGAAGGAAGCCTTCGGGCATGATGATGTCGGGCAACAGCCAGTAGCCGTTACTCGTAACCATGCGGCCATCGGAATCAACCTTGAAGTTGCCGTTGCGGGAATAGGCCCATGAGCCATCGTACATCTGAATCCTGAAAAAGCCCTCTCCGGCTATTGCCATGTCGGTTGGCACTTCGGTCTGTTGAAGACTACCCTGCGAGAAAACCCGCTGGGTGTCGGCCAATTTTGCGCCGTGTCCCATCTGGATTCCCACGGGTACTACCGTGTCTTCGGTTGCGGGAGTTCCGGCAACTTTGACCGTTTGGTAGATAAGGTCCTCAAAATCGGCCCGCTGCTTTTTATAGCCGTGGGTATTCACGTTGGCAAGGTTATTGGAAATAGTGTCGATATTGGCCTGCTGGCCTATCATTCCGGAAGCGCCGGTCCACAAACTTCTGACCATTTTAACTCCTTAAGTTAGCCTAGTTTTGCGATCTGATTTATCAGTGTACCCAGCATCGATTCTTCGGTCTGGATCACCTTTTGATTTGCTTCATACGCGCGGTTTACTTCGATCATCTGGACCATTTCCGTCACAGGATCAACATTCGATGCCTCAATAAAACCCTGAAAGACTGAGGGCCGCTTGCCATGCTCAATCACAGTGGCCGGGCCTGAAGTGTCGCTTTCCCGGTACAGGCTGGAACCCTGTTTTTCAAGGTAACGGTCAAGATCGAATTCAACCAGTTTGAGGGTGTCCAGCAGAACCGGCTCTTCCCAGATATTGCTTTCCCGGCCAATCAGAACATTGGGATCATCGTCATAGGCAGCGTTGATCCAAATTCTGCCGTCCTTGTCCACCTGAAAATTGTTGGCTTTTACCCTGATCGGGCCGTTTTCGCCCAGCACCGGATAGCCCTCTTTTGTTTCCAGAAAGCCCTCTTTGCCAAGCTGAAATGAACCGTTGCGGGTATACCGCTCGCCCCAGGGGGTTATCACACTGAAAAAGCCCTTGCCGTCCAGGGCGAAATCAAAGTCGCTGGAAGTTTCCTTGAACGCCCCCTGGTCAAAATTGGTATATAGCTCGTTGAGTTCAACGCCCGTACCCATTTTTCCCACTATTGGGGCGGCATCAGCCGAACCAAAGGGGTGAAGATAGACCCCGTCATCATCCTGCCGCCTGATGAGCAACTCAGGAAAGGCCTTAAAAGCCGCCACATCCCGCTTATAACCGTCTGTATCCACATTCGCCAGATTATTTGCCACAGCGTCAAGCCGCCACTGCTGGGCCCTCATGCCGCTGGCCCCGGTATACCATCCTCTGATCAATTTGCCCCCGAATTTGTACAGCGCGGTATGCGCCGCCTATATTTCATTATCGGTATTTAAAAGGACGAATTTATGCTTTTTGGAGGCGATTCAATCCCTTGTTGTCTTGCCCTGAATGGTGTATACTGTTCTTATCCGACTGGAGGTGTGGTCAATGGCTGATGAAGTGACTTATGTAAATATCAACGAAGGCGCAAGCCGGGTGATGAACAACACCAAACTGTATTTCAAGCTGCTTGATAAATTCAAAACCAGTACAAACTTGGGTGATCTTGAGGCTGCCCTTGCCGCGGGTGATATGGAAAAGGCCCAGAATGCCGCGCATACGGTAAAGGGCGTTGCCGGAAACCTCTCCCTTTCAGAATTATTCAAACAAAGCATGGAACTGGAAACCCAAATCAAAGCTAAAGCGGTGAAGCCCGATCAATTAGAGAAGGTAAAAACCGTTTTTGCCGCAACGATTCAGGAAATTGATAAGGTGATAGCACAGAATGGCTGACAAAACTTCAACAGTTCTTGTTGTTGATGACGTTGATGTCAACGTGATAATTCTCGAAGAAATTCTGAAAGATGATTATAATATCATAACCGCCAATAACGGCAAAGAGGCGCTGGAAAAACTTCGAGTTGCCGATCCGCTTCCCAAGATTATTCTGCTGGATGTAATGATGCCCGAAATGTCAGGTCCGCAGATGTTTGAAATTATAAAAAAGGAACCGGCTTTCAAGCGGATTCCGGTCATTTTTATTACCGCGGAAAATGATTCCGAAAGCGATCTGCTCTCTGCCGGAGCGGTGGATTTTATCAACAAACCCTTCACGCAGGATATTGTCAAGCTGCGGGTACGGAACCAGATTGAGCTTAAGAACTACAGCGACAGTCTTGAGGAAATGGTTGCCGAGAAAACCGCCGAAGCTACCAAGACTCTGGATAACGCCCTGCAGGGCCTTGCAAACGTGATTGAGCATCGGGATTTGGAATCCGGAGAGCATGTCAGACGGACGCAGCTCTTTGTGCTGACCCTCTGCAATTACCTTATGAATAGCGAATCAAAATATGCCGGGCAAGTGCTTGACCTTAACCCCAATATCATAACAAAGTCCATGGCCCTGCACGATGTAGGCAAGATCGCAATCCCAGACAGGATTCTACTCAAGCCGGGCCGTCTGGATCCGGATGAATATGATGTTATGAAAACCCATACTACCCGCGGCAAGGAAATCATCGGGGAATTGGGCGATGTCGCTTCTTCCATGTACCTCAAGCATTGCGAAGACATCTGCTATGGTCATCACGAGCGATGGGATGGTAAGGG
>JAIRUN010000155.1 GCA_031254365.1 Treponema sp.
CTTGTATCTCCGCTCCGCAATGGTTCCGGATTCCGCTGATTCACATCAGCGAATACACTGCTTCATCGCCGTGGACTCCGGCCAGTTCCTGAGTACCGGGATTGATCATTAAATCCATCCCTTCAAGCGGGATAGCGCCGAGCAGGTTTTCTACGGCATTTGGTATGATCACTGCCTGGCAAATGACGCTGCGGTCTTTCCATGAAATTTCAAGCGGGCTTGAAAGATTATAATTTGTCCTTGTCCCATCGGCGAGCGTACTGCGTGAGGTTTTTACCGCGTCCAGTCCCAATTTTTCGCGGGTCGCTTCATTGATAACCATTGTCCATGCGCCTGAGTCAACCAGCGCATTGATGGTGGTTTGCCGTATTTCATGATCCGGAAGAAGTTTTGACTTGGCCTTCATCATGTCCATGACATTTTTTAAGGTAATTTCCGCGTGTACCAATCCCATATAAGTCTCCACTGTTATAATATACAAAAAAGAGCAGTAGAAAACAAGGGAAATTCAGCGCAGCCATTACATACCCATCAGGGGCTTTCTTTTAATTCACTGAGTTCCCGCAGATTGCGGAGTTTGAATGTTGCCTTTTCCTGGATTTGCCGTACCCGCTCGCGGGTTATGCCGAGCAGTTTTCCTGTTTCTTCCAGTGTCAGCGGGCCTTCACCGGTCAGGCCGAAACGAAGCTGAATGATCTTCATCTCCCGGTCAGAAAGCTGGGAAAGAATATCTTCCATTGTTTCCTGCAAGGTCATGGAGAAAACCATTTCAAAAGGCTCAGGGTTGCAGTCGTCTTTGATAAGGTCAGCAAGGCGGGTGAGGTTGCCGTCATCCACAATGGTATCAAGGCTGGTTGTTTCCTGTGACAGTTTGACAATTTCCTTGACCTTGGAAACCGGAACTCCCAGATATTCGGATAATTCTTCATCGCTGGGATCACGGCCAAGGTCCTGGGTAAGCTGTTTGGCTACAAAGTAGCATTTTTTGATCGTATTGAGCATATGAATCGGAATGCGGATCACCCGTCCCTTGTCGGCAATGCTTTTGATGATTGCCTGTCTGATCCACCATGTTCCGTAAGTGGAGAAACGGCAGCCGCGGGTGTAATCAAAACGTTCCACCGCTTCAATAAGGCCGATGTTGCCTTCATCAATCAAATCCAGAAGGGAAAGGCCCCGGTGCTGGTAATTCTTGGCAATGGATACTACAAGACGCAGATTGGAATTGATCATTTTGTTTTTGTAAAACAAGAGGGCGCTGTCCAGAGCGGAACGTTCTTTCTGATGGTCGCTGCCGCTTATGGTACTGTCAGTATGGACTTCGGTTTTTTTATATTCCGCTTCAAGATCGTCCAATTTTGCCCGCAGGCTTACAATTTTTTCTCCAATGTTCTGTTCTTCCTGAACAGTCAACAGGGGGAATCTGGAAATCTGTTTGAAGTACAAGGTCAGCGGGTCTGACTCTTTCTGTATTTTTGTTTTTTTGGGATTCTTTGTGATTGTATTTTTGGGTTTCTTGTGGCTCCGCGCGACTCCGGTTCCCGCTGTTTCCGTCTGTAATTTAATCCTTGACATACACTTCCTCTCTTTATTAGCTCATGCCCGCGGAGCTTTGGCCGGATCAATGGGGAAATTATTCCGGTATACCATAAAGACAAGCTGGGCTTTCCCTGAATCTGTAACGATCCCCAGTTTTCCCAACTCCATCCCCGGACCTATCTGATCCCCTAATTGTACCGACAGGCTTTCGCAGCCGCCGTAGACATAATCATAACCGTCCGCTGTCCGCACTATCGCCATTCTGCCATAGCCGCGGTAGGGACCTGCCCATATTACCGTTCCCCGTGTAAGACTTTTGACCGGTTCCGCTCTCTCCGCGGACAGTACCATGCAGTACGGCTTGCCGTTCATGTAGGCGATTTCCTGCGGGTTGACCGGCCAGCGCAGGGATGAGAGCGATCCATTGGAAACTGCCTGGCTTGCGGTCACACTTGTTGTAACGCTGGTTGTAACGGTTCTTACACTGCCGGCAACATTCGGTATTTTGATCAATTCACCGGCTTTCAGCACATAGTTACCGGGAAAGCCATTGAACTCCTGTAGAGCCGGAAGGGTAAGGCCGTGGGCGCGGGCAATGCTGTAGAGAGTGTCGTCCCTTACTACCCGGTACTCGGTATAGGGAGCATTAGCCGCAACAGCAGCCGGAGTCTGAACAGCCGAGGTTCCGCTTGCTGCCTGAGTTCCGGCAGGTCTTACAGAAGGAGTAGCGGGAATTCGCAGCCGGCTGCCTACCTGAAGTCTGGAAACGTCGGTAATATTATTATAGCGCATAAGTTCCTCAGAGCTGATTCCATGAGTGCGGGAAATGGAATACAAAGTTTCCCCTCTTGCCACAACATGAATCAAATCTTCTGCGGGGAGCCATCCTGGAATTATTCCCAGGGCCAGGACTACGATTAAGAGGAAGAAGGAACTGATACCGCTTTGGGAGATCATGACATCTCATTATCGGCATATACCCCTGTTCTCTTTACATTTTTTTAACTACGAGCCTAAAATATATATACCCCTGTTCATGCGATATTGCAAGTTTTTATATATATGAAGTAACAATAAAATGTATTAAAATACAAAAAATAGAAATTGAGCGTACAGAGGGGATAATGGCGTTTGAAATTGAATTGAAAGTCCGGCTGGAAAATCCCGATCAAATAAAACTCAGGCTTTCCGCTCTGGGAACCTATTACCATTCTTATGAAAAGTCCGATATATACTGGTTTCGCTCGAAGAGCGGCGTGGAAAACAGCTTGCTGCCATCTGGCGTGCGGATCAGGCAAGAGCGCGGCCTTGATGCTGATGGCAGCGCGTATGAAACTGTAATAGTAACATACAAAATAAAGCAGCTTATGGATAAAATTGAAATAAACGATGAACGGGAATTCATTGTATCTGATGTACAGGTTTTTGAGGAACTACTGCGCAGGCTGGGACTGGACCCGGATATTCAAAAGGAAAAACAGGGCTGGGCCTGGAATATTCCCCCGGAAACAGCAGGGCAGCCTCCCATTCTGGCGGAACTTTCTATGGTTAAGAATCTGGGCTGGTTTCTGGAACTTGAGATTATCGCCTCCAGCAACAGCGGGCAAGTTGCGGAGGAAAGCCGGAAGCGCCTGTTCTCGCTGCTTGAAAAACTGGAAATTCCGGCAAAACAGATAGAGAGCAGGCCGTATACGCAGATGTTGCGGGAATTAGCCCGTTAGAGCATACTTGGGGTTGGAGGAGTAAAATGGCGGAAAGTGAATATCGCAGGCCAAGCTGGGACGAGTATTTTATGGAAGTGTGCGATGCTATCTCGAAACGGGCCACCTGTGACCGGGGGCGTTCCGGCTGTGTCATTGCCAAGGATAACCAGTTGCTGGTAACCGGTTATGTGGGCGCTCCGGCGGGTCTGCCCCACTGCGATGAAGCGGGCCACCTGTTCAAAAAGATGCTCCACGAGGACGGCAGCGTTACCAATCACTGCGTCCGTACTGTTCACGCCGAGCAAAACGCCATTTGTCAGGCTGCCAAACGGGGCATTTCAATCAGCGGCGCGACCCTGTACTGCCGCATGACCCCCTGCAGAACCTGCGCCATGCTGATTATCAACTGCGGCATTGTCCGCGTGGTATGCCAGCGCCGCTATCATGATGGAGGCGATTCCGAAGCGATGTTCGCCGCGGCGGGAATAGGGCTTGAGTATGTGTACGATGAAGTCCAGCAGTACGATAAACAGTAAGACGCGATAACTTTTATTTACTCGTCCTCTTCGTCAAAATCATTGAAAGTAAATATTATCTGGTCGTTTGCTGATACAGTGACATTGTATTTTGAATAAGAATCTTCATCACTGTCTATCAGCCTGATATCGTATCTATTATTTACACTTAACGGAAGGGGCAATTTCATGGTAACAGATTGACCATTGTGAATCACCTGATCGGAGTCCAGCAAATCTTTCCCCCAGGTATCATCGGTAACAGGGCTGATAAATAAATACCAAACCACATAACCGGTATTATTTACAATCGTTATGGAGGGATTCTCCGTACTGGCGCCTCCTGACGGCGATGATGATGCGCAGCCAGCCAGGAACAAAATTGCGGTTACAGTAACAAATAAAAAAACAATCCTTTTCATTTTCATCCTCCTAAGATACAGACATTCACGTATAATGCCTATTGGTACAATATAATAGTATATTTTGAAAAATAATGTCAAGCGCTGTTTTACAGGCTATCATATACAGAACTATATTGCGTCTTCCCCAAATACAACCGCGGTAAATGTATACAAAACAGCATCAGGCGCGGTGTAAGATTTGGCGGGCAGGCCGGCCTTGACGCAGATATAGTCAAGGTATTCGTCCAGATCCCAGCCCTGCTCAACCGGAACCTGCGGCAGTAATACACCCGCCCGTCCGCCCCTGATCAAATACAGGCCGTGAACGCCGACTTTAACCTGCCGGGGATCAGGGCAGATCGTCATGGGTGAAAGGGCGGATATTTCGATGCTGCATTGGGCGAGTTCATCCGGCTGCAAGGGGGGAAAACGGGGATCGCCAAAGGCCGCCTCACAGGCCATGACGCGGACAGTCTCCTGCAGGGGGAGGCTTGCGGTCATCCTGCCGATACAGCCCCGCAAGCTGTGTCCGCCTGACGCATGGCCGCCTGACGTATGTCCGCCGGGCGCGTCCTGTTTGTGCAGGGTAACAAACGCGCCGCAGGGTTCCTTTAATACAGCGCTGTTTGCTGTTTCAGCAGCGTTCTGGTAGCGGGGCTGCCGTCCTTCCAGCGCGGCGGTAATGCTTTCCCGCGCATCAGCCAATAGCAGCCGCTGTTCTTCCGGGCCAATGGTAAAATTCATGATGATAGTATACACCCCGTATTTGTGTAATGGAACAAGCAAATACAGAAGTTTCCGGGCCTAAGTGATGCCTCAAAATAAAACTAGCCCATTTTCAAAACTTCCAAAAAGGCTTATTATTATAGTATGGATGAACGAAAGAAGCAGATAGAGACTCTGGAACAACGGAAGCGGGAAAACCGCGCTTCTCTTGATGTGCTGTTGGTACACTTGGGCGAAACGCTCTTGAGACGTTTGGGGGATCTGTCAGCGGCTGAAACAGCGGAGCTGCGGGATATTGAGGAATACCGGCGGCTGCACAGTGATATTTCCGGTTCAGAGGCCGCGATTCAGACTGTAGAGGAACAACTCCGCCGGTTCAGGGAACTTGAGGAAAATATCGCTGCCGCGGAACAGGAGGACAGCGACTGTTCCACAGAAATGTCTGTATTTTTTGGCAAATTGGGTAAAATGCTGCTGGATGAATCAACGGACAACCCGGCCTATGCGGATTTTACCGCTTCCTGGCGTGAACAGGCCGATGCCTTGCGTATCAAAATCCGTTCTCTGGAAGATCGCCTGTACGAGTCAGAGCATACGGAAGGGGGTAATGTCTTTACATGGATCGGGAAAAACGCCCAGGGTTTGGTATTGCGTTCATTTTTGACCAAATCCCAAGATAGCCTTGAACAACTCTACCGGACCGTAGGCGAGCGTTACAGCCGCCGTGATACACAGGACACAGACACCGCATTGCCGGTAAATGGCCTGTCATCCGCAGAGATTGATTCGATCTGTGCGGTGATTGAGGGCAAGCGGGCCGAGGCCCGGTCTTTGGCTGATCATCTGGCCGGTCTCAGGGAGGAGCGGCGCGGTATTTCCAGAGGTTTCAGCGCCGAAGGCGATCCTTCCAAACAGATTCAAACCCTGAAGAAACATATCGTCAATGCGCAGGATGAACTGAAGGTACTGTACCGGCGGATCGGCGCGGAGGCGGCTGCTATTACTACAGAGGATTTTCCGCAGCGGAAACAGGCTATTGATTCCCTTATCAGGCCGGAAGACCGTGAATCTCTGGACAAGGCCGCCCAGCTCAATCAGGCGATGATTGATGATGAAGCGGCGGCAGGCAGACTGCGGGCTTCTCTTGCCATTGACGAAGAAAAGTCAAAAATCGAAAAATGCCGCAAAATGATCGAAGATAAAAAGATACGCATAGCAGATGCCGAAAGAGACATAACGGAATTTGAAAATCGTATCAAAAAATCCGAAAATCAAATTGAAGAATTGCAAAAACTTCTATAAATAAAACACAGGAATGATATGGCAGCACAGACAAAAAAAACAAGCGCCAGAGGCGCAAGTAAAACAACAGCGAAAACAGGGCGGGGGGTATTAAAAGCAGCGTCAGCGAGGGCTGCTTCGTCCAAACCTGCCGCAAAATCCCATGCGGTTCAAAAACCCGCCGCGAAAAAAGCCGCGCCGGTAAAAACAACTGACAGCAAGCCCAGCGTATACGATGAATCAAAAATCAAGACTCTTTCTTCACTGGAGCATATCAGACTCAGAACCGGTATGTACATCGGACGGCTGGGCGATGGTTCCAATCCCGATGACGGAATCTACGTTTTATTGAAGGAAGTGATCGACAACGGCATTGACGAATTCATCATGGGTAATGGCAAGCTCATTGAAATTGGTATAAAGGACAATGGGCAGCCGGGAACGGCCACGGTAAAAGTCCGGGACTATGGCCGTGGTATTCCGCTGGGGAAACTCATTGAATGTGTTTCGGTGATCAACACCGGGGCAAAATACAACGATGATGTGTTTCAGTTTTCCGTGGGATTGAACGGCGTGGGAACCAAAGCGGTAAACGCCCTCTCGATTTTTTTTAGGGTGATTGCCATACGAAACGGCGAATTTGCCGAGGCGGTATTTGAGCGGGGAAAGCTCAAAAGCAACCGCAAGGGCAAACTCAAGGACAAGCAAAAAGACGGAACGTATGTTGAGTTTACCCCGGATCCGGAAATTTTTGTCAATTATCAATTTAACTTTGAGTTTATTGAAAAACGGATACAGAACTATGCCTACCTCAACACCGGCCTTACTATGGCGTTTAACGGCAAACAGTTTGTATCCAAAAGGGGCCTCTACGATCTGTTATACGAAGAGACCGGAGATGACAGCCTCTACCCGTTGGGTTATTACAAGGGCAGCCATATTGAGTTTGCCTTTACCCACACCAATAACTACGGCGAGGAGTATTTTTCGTTTGTCAACGGCCAGTTCACATCGGACGGCGGCACGCACCTTTCGGCTTTCAAGGAAGGGTTCCTCAAGGGTATTCAGACATACTTCAAGAAGGACTACCGCAGCGAGGACATCCGCGAGGGCACAACCGCTGCCATTGCCATAAAACTCAAGAATCCGGTTTTTGAAAGCCAGACCAAGAACAAGCTGGGCAACTCGGACATCCGTACATGGATTGTGCAGGATGTACGTAATGCCGTGGAGGACTGGCTGCACAAAAACCCCGAAGCGGGCAAAAAGCTGGAGCATAAGATTATCTCCAACGAAAGCCTTCGCACTGAACTTAACGCGGTAAAAAAAGAAGCGCGTGAAGCGGCAAAAAAAATCGCCCTGAAAATTCCCAAGCTGAAAGACTGCAAATATCATATTGAGGACGGCAAGGACGGCGATGAATCGACAATATTCATCACCGAGGGAGATTCCGCTTCCGGTTCCATTGTTTCCAGCCGCGATGTGATGACTCAGGCGATTTTCGCCCTGCGGGGAAAAGTAGAAAATATGTACGGCAAAAAGCGGACTTCGATTTACAAAAATGAGGAACTCTACAACATGATGATGGCTCTGGGCATCGAAAATGACGTTGAGGGCCTGCGTTATGCGAAAATCGTTGTCGCCACTGACGCGGACTTTGACGGCTTTCACATCCGCAATTTGCTGCTTACATTTTTCCTTTCGTATTTTGAAGAACTCGTAACTGCGGGCCGCATCTACATTCTGGAAACGCCATTGTTCCGTGTGCGCACCAAAAAGGAGACCCGCTACTGTTACACGGAAAAAGAGCGTGACGAAGCAATCGCGGCCCTCGGCAGTCAAAGTGAAGTAACCCGCTTCAAGGGCCTGGGCGAAATCAGTCCCAAAGAATTCGGCCAGTTTATCGGTGACGACATACGCCTCGTGCCGGTATCGGTGAACACCCTCAAGGCCGTTCCCCAGGTACTGAATTTCTATATGGGCAAAAACACCCCTGAACGCCGTGACTATATTATGAAGAATTTGATCGAGGATGCGGGATAGGATTTCCTGGGGGTGAGGGGGATTGCCCTCCAGTTGCAAACGTATTTTTATGGAGCTAAGGGGAATTGAACCCCTGACCTCTTGAATGCCATTCAAGCGCTCTAGCCA
>JAIRUN010000019.1 GCA_031254365.1 Treponema sp.
CCGCCGTCTTTCGCGTTTGCCATAACATCGGAAAGCAGATCAGAAGTATACGCACCGGTAAGGGGCGTGTCTTCAAATTCATCCTGGCAGATTTCCGCGCCCAGAGCCGCGGCAGCTTCCCTGATAGTCATTTATTTTTCATCCTTTGAAGAATTGGCATACACCACCGAGCGCACGGTAGTGCCAGTCCCCACTATAGAGTTAATCGAAAATTCATCCGATACCCGCTTGGTATTGGCAAGACCCATGCCCGCGCCAAACCCCAGCGAGCGGATATACTCGGTGGCGGTTGACCAGCCTTCCTGCAAAGCCTGATTCACATCGGCAATGCCGGGGCCGGTATCCGCGGCGATAATAATCACCTTGTCCGGCTGTATGGAACAGCGAATATTGCCGCCCAGCGAATGAACCACGATGTTTATTTCCAGTTCATAACTGGCAATGGCAACCCGCCTGATAATCTTTGGATCAAAATTACGCTGCTTCAGGGCTTTTTTAATTTCCGTTGAAGCCCGGCCTGCCAGTTCAAAATCATAGCGGGGAACATTGTATTCCATTTCCGCAAACGGCGAAGATACATTACTGGTTTCTTTTTGCATTTTTTCAAGCCTTAATACTTCCCGGTTCATCTCCACGAGCAATGTACGGATTACATCTGCTGAAGTAAGGATACCAACCAGTTCGTGATTTTTATTTAATACGGGAAAACGTCCGTAATGGTATTTGTTCAAATAGGAAACGGCAAAGGAAAGGGGCATATCATCCTGCAGCACAATAACATCCTTGATCATCCGTTCTCCAATCGGGCGGTCAATAAAACCCTTGTCCAGAGCTTCAACAATATCACTGATGGAAATCATACCCGCAAGCTGCTGCCCCTCCACTATGGGGATGCCTGTTATGCGATTCTCCCGCATCAGCGCCTGAATGTACCGCATACTCTGATTTTTATTCGCGGTGATTACCGCCGTTGTCATCACATCTTTTATTTTAAGCTGATAGATTAACTCAAGCACCACCGAAGGCGAATCTTCGGTACTAATGGGAATATCCTGTATTTGAGAGGCTTCATGTATATTTTGAGTCTCATCCATTACCAAGCCCTCCTTTAAGAATATATTGCTCAATAAACCTGGCTACGCCATCGTTATCGTTGTTTCTTTCGGTAATAATATCCGCGGCGCTTTTAATCCGTTCATCGCCATTGATCATCGCAACGCCCGTACCCGCCCAGCGCAGCATTGCCTCATCATTCATCGAGTCACCGACAGCCACTGTTTCTTCCTGACCAATTCCCAGAAGCCCCGCAACTTTTTCCAGCGCAGTACCTTTATCGGTAAGCGCGGGCAGTATCTCAAGGAAATAGGGCTTGCTGGTAAACATGGTAATATCGCCCTCCAGATAGGTGCGGATCAGGGTTTGCAGATGCGCAAGAAGCGCAGAGTCACCGGGAATCAAGAGCTTGTGGCAGCCGCCGCCAACCATAGCCCGGAAATTTTCCACCACAATCTGCCGTAGACCGGTAAGTTTTTGATCATATTCGGTAAACTCATTACGCCGCGAAACATACATAACATCATCTTCGTAAATCTGCACGGGGAAACCCTCGGCATCAGCCAGATCAAAAGCAGTAAGGGCGATACCCGGATCCAGTCTAACCTCATATACAATATTCCCTGTGTGACTCTCCTGAATGGTCGTGCCATTATTGCAGATCAGGTAGCCGGGCCGCCGGTGCATCCCCAACTGTTTGGCAAAATGTACCATAGCTGCGGCAATCCGCCCCGAAGCCAAAGCCACTGTAACCCCGGCAGCCTCCGCCCGTTTGATGGCGTATCTGGTCCGCCAGGAAATAGTCAAATCACTGCGGAGCAAAGTATCGTCCAAATCAAGGGCTAACAGGCGAACAGGCTTCATTGGGTATAGCATAATCCCGAATTGTCCATAATTGCAAGTGGGAACAGCCCGGAACGGCCTGGAAACGGCGAAATGGTGTCAGTCACCTCCGTTTTATGGTCTGCGAACCCTGGGTCGTTTCCGGCAACGGGAAGATTCTACTGGGTGCTATCCCCCTTGAGAACATGGATTTAATTGTCGATCCGGCAAGGCAGGTGTTAACAGGTGCGCACGGCGATGAAGAAGTCGGTCTGTTGATGTAGACTAGCGGAAAAAATTGAATTTTCCGTATTTGTGGAGCTTTCCGTTGTTCCGTTTGCTTCCTTCATCAAGGGCTTTCAGCACAAATGCGGCAAATCCCGCTTCATCACCGGCCCCGGAATTGGAAAAGCCCACGGTAAAGTAGGGTTCACTTGAGGCTGAGGCAAGAAGGCCCCGGAGGAGAGAACTGAAAGAGGCAAGCGCCGAGGGGCCAATGAGATTCGCGGCCTCGTCCTTTCCCCCGCCGGAAGCGATGTCATTATATACCAGAGCCAGGGTTCCGCTTTTCCGTACCCTGAAAACCGCGGCCAATTCCTTTACCAAAAAGAACCAGCCTTTGATTTGATCGTTGATCAGCACCTCAATGTCCGCCAGAGGAAGATCGGCCACGGCGCGGCGAATCGATGGGGGATCGCAGACCAGAATTGCCTCGTCAATATGTTCAAGCCGGTTCTCCGCGCCAAGAACCAGCGTTCTGGCTGAAATGGGGCTTGAAGGGTTCCATTGCAGGGAATGACGGGCCTGTTCTACCGGAACCTGCCCGCCTGATTCAGATGACGGTTGTCCCCGCCGGGACTGAAAACCGGGATTCGCTCCGGCTTCGGAAACACGGTTCGGTATGAGCGCGCGGGCAAATTGGTCTACCCGTTTGACTGTTTCAAGCTCAAGGGCGGTGATAAGGGCAGATTCATTTCCCGCTATCAGTATTCCTCTGGTCATGGCAACCTCTGTGTCATAGTGTATACATACCTGCCCATTATGGCAACAGAGGAATGCTGAACCGAAGCCCCAAAAGGTGACTGACACCATTTTTGGCCGGGGATCGCTATGGCATTTCAACGATACGTTCAATCGAGGGGCTGCGCAGTTGGGCAACTGCCCGAACCCGCCATTCACCGGCCTGAGGCGTGCCGGCAAGAAATGTCCAAAAGCCCTGCGCCGGAACTGGTTTGCCGTTACCGTACAGGCTGGCCCCCAGATAATAAACGGTTCTGTAATAATTAACCTTTTCAGCATATTCCGAAAGAACAGGATTACG